>JAEYWQ010000342.1 GCA_023428885.1 Bacillota bacterium | reverse complement strand
TACCATTACTTAACAAATCGCTCAAACTATTAACATAGTTAACAACACGAACTTGGATCTTACCATGTGGACGGCTATCATAGTAGCTAAATGGCAGCTTCTGTAGATGGGTAAAGATATCACTTCTAATCTGGTGAATGATATTCTGTCCAAGTCGGGTGGTGATACGTACCTTTAACCGCAAATTTATCATAATAATGATGTTTATAACAAAGAGGATGACACAGATGAATATAACTCCTCGAATATCATTATTTGGTATATATACATCGATAATCTGCATTAAGAATCTTGGAGTTAACATACCAAGGGCACTGGAGATTAACATTAAAAGGATGGTAATTATTAAGTCTTTACGATATGGCTTTACATAGGTGGAAAGACGTTTTAAGTGAGAGAGGTTAAACTCGGTCTCTAAGGACTCATCCACATCATACTTATTTCTTGCCATTTGCCATTCCTCCCTTCTTGTGCGCTTTTATCTGATCGAATTCACCATATTGGTGATGGAATACAGTATAATAATAACCTTGTTTATTCATTAGCTCCTCGTGAGTTCCTGCTTCCTTGATGGTACCTTCATCCAATACCAGAATTAAATCTGCTGACTTAATCGAAGAGATTCGATGAGCAATCAAGAATACCGTATGATGATTTGCGATGGAATTCAATGCATCCTGGATATGTGACTCAGTTTCCATATCCACAGCTGATGTAGTATCATCTAAGATAACAATGGCTGGATCTTTCAAGAGTGCACGAGCTAAGGAGATACGCTGTTTTTGCCCTCCGGATAAACCAACACCACGTTCACCAACAATGGTATCATAACCATCTGGCATTTGGCGGATAAATTCATCCGCATTTGCTAATTTCGCAGCAGCTTCTACTTCATCAAAGGAGCAATTTGGCTTGCCATATGCTATATTACCTTCAATGGTATCAGAGAAGAGGAATACATCCTGCATTGCCATACCAATGTTACCACGAAGACTGAACAAATCATAATCTTTCACATCAACATCATCCACCAATACCTGACCTTCAGTTACATCATAGAAACGGCAAAGCAGATTCATTAAAGTAGATTTTCCAGATCCAGTGGCACCGATAATACCAATGGTCTGCCCAGGTGTTACTTTAAAGTTAATATTCTTTAAGATGACATCATCTTCACAGTTGTAATATACGTTCTTGAATTCAATCTTTCCTCTTAAACGTTTTGGTATAAATGGCTTCTCGGGCTCTTTTACGGAAGGTTCTTCATTAATTGTGGTATAGATTCGTTCTACGGAGGTAACAAAACGTTGGAAGTCATTGGCTAACCAACCACACATACGTAAAGGGTTGTTGATCATCCAGAGGTAGCCGCTGACAGTAACCATCTGACCAATCGAGATGCTATTCTTAATTACCATGATACCACCAATCAGATAGAGGATGAAAACAGAAGAGTTTGCTAACAATTCAAAGATTGGAACGAAACGACTCCAGATGCCAGTGGCATGTAACTCTGCTTCACGATATCCATCATTTTCTTTTGTAAACTTCTCTAATTCATAATCCTCTTTCGCAAAGGCTTTCACTACTCTGTTACCGCTGATATTTTCTTGCACCGCGGTGTTAAGACTGGAAAAGCTTTTTCTTATGTTATGAAAGGCAGGTTTGATAGCGTTTAATTGTTTGAAGGTGATATATACAGTCAAAGGTATTAAAGCAATCAAGCAAAGTGCTAAACGATAATCGACGGTAAAGATCATCGTGACGGAGATGATAAGTAATAAAGAGTTTTCATAGATAGAATAAGTAACATAAGCAACAAAGTGGCGAATCGCATCCATATCTCCAGTTTGGCGTGACATTAATTCACCAGTTCTATTTTTGTTGTAAAAACTAAAATCTTGTTGCAGTAAGCGTCGATAAACATGATCTCTCATATTGTAAAGCATGGATTGAGAAGTTGTTTCAAATAAGAGGAGGTAAATATACTTCATAACCGAACGGATTACCGTTGTTCCGATCAGGATCATGATTAGTTTTAGCAATAAATCATGTTCTCCCCCTTCAATTACTCGGTCTACTATTAATCCCGATACATAAGGGTTAACAATATACATGATTGTGGCAATAGTAACGAGAATAAAAGCGATAATTAATTTTCCTCGATACTTCTTTAGAAATGAAAATACCCATTTCATTGGTGTCATTCGTGGTTCCTCCTTAATAGGACAATGGATTGTGAATAGATTTTTAAAGTGTACCTACATTATAGGTTTATAATTTTAAAAAGAAATGTACTTTATTATGGTATTCATGTGCATTCTTGTCGTATCATATAAAGAAATCCTTTTCGTAAAAGGATAGCTTTTTTCTGATTTATTTTATAGTAAAAATCACAATAAAAAGTTGTGAAAATCTCTTTTATATGATATATGGTATATGATAAATATTATCTCTTATGGTTTGAAATGCTATTGATACCAAACAATGGGTATGATAATATTAAGGTATTCTAATAACTTACCAAGGACAAGTAAGAATAAGTAAAGGACGGAAAGAGATG
This sequence comes from Bacillota bacterium, assembly GCA_023428885.1. Classification (GTDB taxonomy): domain Bacteria; phylum Bacillota; class Clostridia; order Lachnospirales; family Lachnospiraceae; genus Lachnoclostridium. The sequence continues at coordinate 3,135 of JAEYWQ010000342.1, read as the reverse complement.
CTTAACTATAAAATGCAAATTCTGTGTTTGTGTCTTCTCATCTATATTGGAATCTATCATAGTCGCTGCAGGCACCTTCAAACGAGAAAGATTCGTTTGTTTAATCATATCGTTGCGGTTTCAATCATTAATATCATATTCGACATCATTACAGTTTATTGTGTTAATCATCTTGAACGTGTATCAGCGCAATTCAATCGCTTTAGCCATCAAGTATTTATAGGAAGTTTGAATCTGTTCATATATTTAATTAGTAGTTATATTGTTTTGAACATTGATAATAAAAGAAAACATATAAGGAAGCTTAAAATTATCCAAGGATTACCCCTAATTGGGATTTTCCTTATTATTGCATTTGGACCGATCTATTATTACGTTGGAGCAGAGGGGGCTTATTCTTATGGCCCTGTTGCCCTAACTTGCTATGCCAGTGTTATCATATTTACCTGTATGGATATCTATATTCTCATTCGATATTGGAAGGATATAGATGAGCTAAAACGAAGAGTCATATTACCTTCCGTTATCATCATGTTAGTAATCGCATTAATTCAAGGTATAGCACCTGCAACCTTACTCACTGGTATGGGTCTTGTTTTTATTGTGTTTGGCCTATTTTTTTCATTGGAAAACCCAGATTCTTTTATTGATAAAAAGAACACGGCATTTACTATGGAAGGATTTCATCTGGTTTTAAAAGATTTGTGGAATGAAGATAAGTCCTTTAAGGTGCTTTCGATTTATATTAAGAACATTAATGAGATCAGAGCTGAACATGGGATTTCTGCGGAATGTATTCTTATGAAAGAAGTACGTAAGCTTATATATCGAAAGTATCATATAGACTTGTTTATGACTTATGATGGTTGTGTTTCCATCATTATTCAAAAGGATAAAGAAAGTAAAATAGAAAATGAAGATATTCCTCATTATTTAGATCAAGGATTTCATATAAAAGATACTATAGTTTATCTTAATTATGAGATTTACAGCATTGATAGCAGAAGCTGTAAGAATCCAGAAGATGTACTGGAAGAAATCTTTAAGAAGGCAAACGAGATTCAATATGTTCGTGCCTATACTGATATACCGACCGGCTTAAGTAATCGCAATGCCTATGAAAAGGATATGAATCATATATATAATTTACGTAATGAGTACAGTAATATATGGTATGTGATTCTGGATCTAAACAATTTAAAACAAGTCAATGATCAGTATGGTCATATTGATGGAGATGATTTGTTAAAAGAAAGCGCTAAAATTCTGAGAAAAGTAGTGAATCAGAATCACAGAGTCTATAGAATTGGTGGGGATGAATTCTGTATTATTATCCTAAATGAATCGGAAGAACAGGTAGAAGCTTTACTGGCAGAATTAGAACTAGAGAGACAGACGTTAAATAAGACGAGAAAGGTGCCAATCAGTTTTGCTTTAGGATATTCTGCATATCATCCTGAAGCGGATATTGATTTGTCGGATGCAAAAGCCAGAGCTGATAAGATGATGTACCAAATTAAAGACATTATGAAAAGAAAGTAGTAATCATGAACAGTAAGAAAAGCTTGAAGGGGAGGGGAAATATGAATATTATAATTGAACAAGCTAGTGAGAGGGATATTGATGAGCTAGAACAATTATATAATGATACCAATGATTATCTAGCCAGTACAACTAATTATCCTGGCTGGAGGAAAGGGATATATCCTATAAGAGAAGATGCTGTCAAAGGAGTTCAAAACAAGACACTTTACCTTGCAAGAGTGGACGGAAGGATCATAGGCAGCGTGATATTAAGCCATGAACAAGAGGCAGCCTACCATGAAGTTAAGTGGAAGATAGAAGTAGCAGAACCTAAGATTTTGGTAGTATATACGTTTGTTGTACATCCTGATTATAGTCATAAGGGAGTTGGTAAGATGCTACTGGAGTTTGCATGTGACCTAGGTAAGAGCAAACAAGTTGAGACAATCCGACTGGATGTGTATGAAAATAATTTACCAGCCATAAGACTGTATGAAAAATGTGGCTTTGAGTATATTGATACCGTAGATTTAGGTTATGGAAAATATGGATTGGATTGGTTTAAATTATATGAAAAACGGATATAGGAATAAGATGTATGAGGGATAGGGATTTGTTTGAGAAATTATTCAAATCCCTATTTTCTTATTATAAACAGATTAAATTCTTATCAGATAGAGTAGTTTCAAGCTAATCTATAAAAAACAACATGGTAAATACGAAATTGTACATGGAAAAATGTCAGATTACCACGTATAATACAGTCATTAAACTAATTTTGAATTGCTTACAGGTGTTACTTATTTAATGCACCTTGTATCATAGCCTGTGATAACGTAACAGGCGTGTTAGTTAGTATCATTAATATTCAAGGAGGCTTATATGAAATTTAGCAATGGTTGTTGGTTACAGCAAGAAGGAACAGAATGTTTTTCACCAGCTCAGGCTTATTTTGTTACAGTAAAAGAAGATATGGTAAAGATTTGTGCACCAACTTCAAGAATTAATCATCGTGGAGATACTCTTGGTGGTGTTAATATTACCATAGAGATCACAGCACCAATGCCTGAAGTAATCCGTGTAAAATCATATCATTATGCAGGTGTGATCGAAGATGTTACTCAGTTTGAGTTAAATCTTGATGGCAAATCATATATGGAAGTAGAAGAAGATGAGAATGAAGTTAAGATCTACTCTGGTAGTTTGCTATTAGTAATAGGTAAGAATAATTGGAGCATGGCATATTATCGTCTAGCAGATGCAGCGGACAAGAGTTCTAAGAGAACGCTACTTTCTAAGAGCGCTTGGAGAGACTTGGCTTACATGAAGACTAATTGGAGAGGCTTAGCTTACGACAATGGTGGTGAGGAAGATACTTATATGAGACAGCAGCTTTCCTTAACCGTTGGTGAGTATGTTTATGGTTTGGGTGAGAGATTTACACCATTTATTAAGAATGGTCAGTCTGTTGAAATCTGGAATGAAGATGGTGGTACATCCACTCAACAATCTTATAAGAATATTCCTTTCTATCTTACAAACAAAGGATATGGTGTATTTGTAAATCATCCTGAGAAGGTTTCCTTTGAAGTTGCCTCTGAGATGGTTACT
>JAEYWQ010000299.1 GCA_023428885.1 Bacillota bacterium | reverse complement strand
CTGTTGTATTTCATTACAGCCTCCTCTTCCGTATATAAGGCCCCTTGTGTATAATTCATTGCACCATTCCATAAAAGCCATTCATCATAGTTGGAATCATATACTGCTTCTATTTGTTCACGTACCTCTTGTGGTCCATACCTAATATAATGTTTTAACCAAGAGGCAGTAAAATCCTGTAGCCAAGGTCTTACAGTAGCTCGATGTTCTCCTTCTTCAATCTGCGCAAGCGCAGTTCTTGAGGCTTCCAGTGCTCCATAGATCAACTCATATGGCTGAGTATCAGGATAGTCGATTCCATAATAACCATCTCCGTAATGTGAAGGATAAATCATCGGACAAATATAGTCAAGATATTTTGACATTTCAACATAGCTTTGCCCAACAATTTTGGCATCGATGGAACTACTGATAATTGCTCCATACACATCCGCTGATACGAAGATACCTAGCGGTTTCAGGTGTTCACAGGCATATTTTACAAATTCAGTAACAGTTTCAATCTTTGTTTTTGTTTCAGCTTCCTGTCCAAAATCTACTTGAGACATACCACTATCGGTAGAGAAACGGATATAGTCAAAGTTTACCTCATCAAAGCCTAAATAGGCACATTCACTGGCAACCTCAACCAGGTAATCCCACACTTCTTTCTTATATGGATTTACCCAGGCTAGATGGTCTTTATCACGAAAGATGGAACCATCCTTTTTCCATAGGGCTAGTTCTGGCTTAGCTTCAGCTAACACAGGATCTTTAAATGCCACAACTCTGGCAATCAAATAGATGTCTTTTTCTTTTAATCGCTTGATCAGTCCTTCAAGGTCTTGAATATAGTTACGAGCTGCATTGATTTCAACTGTAGTTTTGCTATTCATCTTGTAGGTAATGTTACCATTATCATCCTTAATATCAATAACCATAGCATTTAGCTCTGTTTCATCCACTAATTGTATCAAATCATCTATCGATTTATTGGCTTTAGATGCTGTCACGTAGATACCTTTGGCTTTAATTGCGGTTCTCTTATCAACAAAGTCAGCCATCCAGGTCTCCTTCGTAGCCTCAGGTTGTAAGATCTCTTCCTTCACCGGTTGGGATACCCACATGCCATATGGACCATAAAATGAGCTTTGTACCATTTCTTCTATGGGCTTACTTAATAATGGATATTGGATCAACTCTTGCTTTTGCTCTTTCTGTTTTTCCTGATACATTACAACTAATGTTACTCCTGTACCAACCATCATTGCAAATAAAAGTATGAAAAAGGAAATTGTCTTTTTGGAAAACTTATCATTCTTTTCCCTTCGCCCATAAAACTTCCGTTTCTTTTTTATTCGATTGTAATCAAGATAATACTCTTTCTTCTTCATGACTCACCAATTATCTTTCAATCTAATATTATCTTACTCTTTACTACATGATTTATTAAGATGTTGACCATCACTACTTAATATCTTAACTTAAATTGAATCTTATTTAATATCTTAATTAATTCTGGATCAAAACTCTTTCCTGCCTCTTCACACATATATTCCATCACTCTTTTATGGCAAAGCTCCCTTTCTTGAATCTTCCAACTGCATTTCTCCATCTCATTATCATACGCATCTACAATGGCTACAATGCGTGCTGACAACGGAATCTCTTTTCCTTTCAGCCGTTTTGGGTAACCGGTCCCATCCCATTTCTCGTGATGATAATATACGATATCCATCGCCATGTTAATAAACTTATTATTCTCTTTGTACGCATATGCCTCAGATAAGGTCTTAGCTCCTAACTTTACATGAGATTGTAAAATTTTGCTATCTTCTTCAGAGAGCATCTCACAACTTTTGATAATTCTATCTGGTATAGCAATTTTTCCTATGTCATGAAGCGGGGCAGCTAACTCTATGATTTCAACAAAATCATTGTCTACTTCCTCTGTGTATTGCTCCATCAGCTGTAAACATAAGGCTAAGAGTCTGCTATTCCTTGCTACATTCTCAATATGATTGGTATGAATGGAATCCTTTGCTTCCGATATACGAGCCATTGCATAAATTAGATTCTTTTGCTCGGTCACAATCTTATTTACTTGATTACTAACTAACTTTTGTAACTTCTTATTGTAAACTTCTAGTTCTTGTTGCATCTGGTAAATCTTTAGATGCGTATTGATACGAAGCGTTACCTCTTCCACCTCGAACGGCTTACTAATAAAATCTACAGCACCTAGTTTAAAACCCCGTATTTTATCCTCTGTCGAGTTTAGTGCTGAGATAAAGATGATTGGTATATCTCGCGTCTGCGGATTTTTCTTTAAAATCTCACACCATTCAAATCCATCAATCTCTGGCATCGATATATCTAGCAGGATCAGCTGAGGCTTTTGTACCATAATAGCCTGCATTGCCTGTTTTACACTACTTACTGGCCTCGCTACATAACCAGCTTCCCGTATCATCTCAGTTAGTACTATCAGATTTGGTAATACATCATCTACGATTAGTATATTAGCGTTATTTATATTATTCTCCAGTAACTTTAGCATCCCAACCCCACTCTTAGCTATATCATTTGATGTTATGAATCAGCTATAAACTGTTTCAATGGCTGTCCGTAACCATATGATAGAATTTTTCTAGTTGATCTTTTGATAACGTATCGTCTTCCTTACGAACTGCCAACTCCACTCGAAAGGCTTGCTTTCTTATTTCAGTAAAAGTCTCTGGTATCGTAAACTTTATCAATGTGGCAAATGTTTCTGCCTTTTCCCAAATCCCAAGTTCAATGCAAATTTCTAATTTCTCTATCTGCATCATTATGTAATTCACATCTAATATTTCCTCTTTATTATCGTGCAAAGCTTCTTTTGCCTTTGCCTCTATTGGTTTTGGCCAAACCTTAACATCGCTTTGGTCCACATTCTCAGGATCGGTTGCTTCTTTCACACTTTCGCTGCTTTTCTTTTTAAATCGAGCGGAAAAAGAGAATGTACTACCTTTACCCTTTTCACTATTTACGTTAACCGTTCCGCCCATGAGTTCAACTAAGTTCTTACTGATCGCTAATCCCAGCCCAGTTCCTCCGAATTTTCTCGTAATGCTGCCGTCTACCTGTGAAAAGCTTTGGAATAATTTATCCTGATCTTCTTTTGCAATACCAATCCCGCTATCAATTACCATGAAGAACAATTCAACCTGTTCTTCATCCTCATAGCTATTAATAACCTCCACTGCAATGCCTCCAACCGAAGTAAACTTAATCGCATTGGAAATCAGGTTATTCATAACCTGACCTAGCCGCAACTCATCTCCATAGATGACAGCAGGAACATCCTCACCAATATTAACTTGCAGTTTTAATCCCTTTTGAGTGAGCTTGGACATATGTACTGCTAAAATATTCTTCATAAATTGAGAAAAATCAAACTCTGCTTTTTCTATTTCTAATTTTTTAGCTGTAATCTTTGTAAAATCTAAAACCTCATTGATCAGATTAGTCATATCATCACAGCATCTCCGAATAATATTAATATTCTCTCGCTGTGTAGTAGTCAAGTCAGTTTCCATTAATATATCTGCTAAGCCTTTCATCCCATTTACAGGTGTACGCAACTCGTGAGTAACATTTGCCAGGAACATGTTTTTCACCCCATTGGCATCTTCTAATTCCGCTTTCGCAAGTTTTTCTCTCTTGATTGCAGATTTGAGCTCCATAATATTAGTAGCAATAAAGATTCCTAATGTTCTATGATCCACCTTTTCCCATACAAACTTTACTCTCACAGGATAGCAGGTTTGATTTTTACGGTAAGCAAATACCTCTCGCTCCAGCTCTTTTCCCTTATCTAATACCACTATCATGTGATTGCTCATACCAAAATACTTAGGAAAAATATCTAGGATATTGACTGATTCCTCTGGTAAGTTATATCCACTTTCTCGTTTGGCTGCTTCGTTCGCATATATAATTTTTCCATCTGTCTCAAAGACAAAGATTTCATCAGAACAGGTCTCTAAAATTGATGTATATGGTAATTGACCACTTTTTAGACATTCATCCATTCTTCTACCTCATTCCTAGCCTTTTATATTCACGAAACTAATATTTCCTATATCTAGTAATATAATTCACCCTACAAACTTTGTCAATTCGCATTCCATCTAATTAAGTTGACATTTTGTCAATTATTGTTATAATTACTTATATATGGGTCTTTTGACATAGCTCCCAGTTACATACAAGTATATCGAAAATAGTGTCTTAGGTAAATGAAATAATGTATTATCATCAAAACTTGGAGGACCAAATATGAATTTCAATATACGCCTGAAACAATTACGCCAAAAACATAAACTAACGCAAAGCGAATTAGCTGATATTTTAAATCTAAAACCCACAGCTGTATCCAATTACGAATCTCAAAGAAATGAACCTTCTTTTGAGAAATTAATCGCTCTATCCAAGTATTTTGATGTTTCCTGTGATTATCTCTTAGGCATCTCCGATGCTTATTTACCAGTAGGTGGCGAAGTTCTTGACAAAGATATTGTTGACTTCTTTAGCCTATATCAGCAATTGAGTCCTGAGAATGTTAAGGATCTTAAGAATTATGCAAACTACCTGCTTTACAAGCAGGCAATCAAAGGTGAATAGAAAAAGGACGATTTTACTATTACAGCAAAATCGTCCTTTTTTATCTATTCTGATTTCTTACGATTACATTAAGCTTTACCGCAGCAGTGTTTATA
>JAEYWQ010000267.1 GCA_023428885.1 Bacillota bacterium | reverse complement strand
GGTAACGATTGGATTTTTTTCTGCCATAGGTATCTCCTTTTACTATTTTCTAACATTCAAAGCTATTATAGCATGGTGACTTTGCAAAAACAAGCAAATCCACTCAACGTCCTTCCACAATTTCTTTCTCTGCTCTGTCAAGGATCTTAATCACCCGTTCTAGATATTTACTAGTCTTACCCACACCAACCAGTTCTGCCTCAAGTCCAGCTTTATATAGTTTTAGCTCTGAAAGCTCATAAGCTCGCATGGATTTATCTTGGTCGATAATTATCACACCTATGGCTCTTAAATGACATCCAGTGCTTACATATAAGGTGTTTGATTTTTTATTAGCCCTGATGCAATCCGCCAAGGAGGTATGACTATGCCCATCAATTATGATATCAATACCTTTGACAGACCGAATGATATCAAGGCAGTCTACTTCATCCTGCGCTTTAATTCCTACATGGCTAAGGGCAATGATTACATCGGCTCCCTTGGCTCTTAATCGTTCTACCTGAAGCTGTGCCACTACCACTGGATTTAAAACCTGGATACCTGACACATCTTCTGCTTGATTCACGGTCATGGTAGATTTGGTGACTAAACCAAAGATGCCATAGGTAACACCATTTCTTTCGATTAAGAGGTCATCGTTAAAAATAAGCTGATTGCTTTTAACGTCAGTCACATTAGCAGCTAGCATAGGAAAATCCATCTGTTTAGACAGGCTGATCAAATGCTCATATCCCAATTCATAATCATGGTTTCCACTGACCATGGCATCATATCCAACCGCATTCATCAATTCTACGATGCTACTTCCTTTGTTATAATTTGCAATGGTGGTTCCATATAAAGTATCTCCAGCATCCAGTAAAATCACATTAGCTCCAGCTTTCAGACATTTTTCCTTTAAAGCGGCTACGGTTTTAATTCCTAAACTCTGGCTTTGTCCATAAAGTACCTTCCCATGTATATCATTGGTATGAATAATCACTGTTTTTCCTTTTAGATCTTCGTCGTAAAACTCTGTTGAATTAGCATAAACCTGCTTTTGAAACAGAAATGAAGTAATGAAAAAAAGTACGGTAACTGTTACCGCACTCAATTTTTTTTGAAGAATATTCCAACACCTCCCATCGTCATACATAGTATATGAAGAAGGTGTTGATCGTATACAAAGCTAGTTTAATCACATAACGCATCGTGTTTTGCCATTATCTTCCTAAATCCTCATCATATTCAAGCAAACACAACAGTTTGAGCTATCAAGATAACGATAGGCAGACTAACAATGCACATTAATGTGGTAATGGTAAATAAGTTAGATGCTTTTTCCACATCACGGTCAAATCTGCTTGCAAACAACATAGCACTTGCTGCTGTTGGACAAGAACCTGCAATCAATATAGTTGTACGTAAGGTTTCATCCAATGGAAAGAGCATAAATACTCCCATGAGAAGAATTGGAAGAACAAAGCATTTTAATATAGAAACATAATAAACTCTTAATTTCTTTATCGCAGATACTAAATCACTTTGCGCAATATATACACCCGATACGATCATGGCTAATGGAGTATTCATACTGGCAATGAAATCTGAAGTCTTCCCTACCGGTGACGGTAGCTTAATTCTAAAGAAGTACATAAATAAGCCTACTACAATACTTATCATTGTAGGTGTTAAGAATGGTTTGATCCACTCCTTTACACTTTTCTTTGAAGCTTCTGACTTTTGAGCCATTAAATGAATTCCATATGTCCATAATATGATATTAAACATAGTCACATAGGTATTGCAGTAAAATACACCAATGGACCCAAATAATGCATTCATTAAAGGAATCGCCATAAAACCACAGTTGGTAAAAATAATGCAAAAACGCTCTGTTTGATAGCTTTCCTTTTTACTCTTAACATATAAAACATAAGAAAAGATAGCAGCAATAAACATACTAAGAAAGGATAAGAGAAATCCTAACAACATATTCTTAGCCTGGGTTGCATCATAATCCAGCTGATAAGTACTGATAATCAAAGCCGGTGTGACAACATGTAATACAATACCTGTTAATTGTTTATTAGTATCATCTGATATCATCTTGATCTTATACAGAATAAAACCTACCAGAATCAGTAAAAACATAATAAAAACTTGATTCACCAAAATTTTCGCAAACTCCATAGCATTCCTCCAATTTCCTTTTCCTATGTCTCTATGTCAGGATACAAAAGCATTCTTCTTCCAACCACCACTGACTAATCGACCGACAAAAAGTATGGCACGAAATACCCAGTCAATTGTCATAGCGATCCAGACGCCAAATACACCAAGACCTAAGTTTCTAGCCAATACAAAGCTTAGTACTATTCGAAATACCCACATGGAGAAGATGGAAACCGTCATGGTGAATTTTACATCATTCGCTGCACGTAAGGCATTCGGTAAGGTAAATGAAAGCGGCCAGATAATAATACAACATACGCAGTGGTAAGTTAATAATTGATAAGCAAGCGCATAGGTATCCTCTTCCACTTTAAACAAGCCTACTAATTGTGGCATGATTAAAATCATAATGACATTTAAGATTAACATAGTCAAGCAGGCATACTTTATTAACTTCCAGATGTTCTTCTTGGCTTGCTCCAAATCTCCTGCTCCCACGCATTGTCCTACCACGGTGATCATGGCCAAACCAATCGCACTTCCTGGAATACAGTTAAAATTAGCCACTGAGTTGCCAACAGCATTGGCTGTGATCCCAACGGTACCAAATTCAGCAACTAAACTAAGAACAAGAATTTTTCCAAACTGGAACATACTATTTTCCAGGCCATTTGGAATACCAATCTTTAGAATTCTACCTATCATCTTAGGATGATATCCTAATCTTAACTTTCGATCGATGGAGATAACATTATTCTCATTACGTAAAAGATATATTACTGTAATTGCAGCCACAGCACGAGAGATTAAGGTTGAGATACCAGGACCTGCGACTCCCATTCCAAAGCCAAAAATAAAGATTACATTACCTGCAATATTAATACCATTCATACAAAGAGATACTTTCATTGAAATCTTAGAATTACCCATCGCACGAAATAGAGCTGCACCAGCATTATATAAAGCAATAAATGGATAAGAGACCGCAGAAAAATAAAAGTAACTTCTTGAATTCTCCATAATCAAGGGATCAACGTTTCGATAAATTAGCTTTAAGATGGCATGATTCCCAACTAAGGAAATTACTAATATTAAGAGAGATAAGAAGGTTACTACCAAGACAAGCTGATTGGCAGCAATCTTTGCATTCTTTAGCTCCTTATGTCCAATATACTGAGCAGCCACCACAGCTCCACCAGTTCCTAGAGCTGAAAATAGGCCAATTAGTAATATGCTTATGGTTTCTACTAAGGAAATGGCTGATACCGCCTCCTGTCCACGTACTGCTATCATAATCGTATTGGCTAAGCCTACAGTAACCGACAGGAATTGCTCAACCACCAGGGGAATTATTAATTTTATTAAATCTTTTTTCTGAAACATAAGTCACCTGAATTCTTTTATCTAGTTCTTCCTTAGTTATTAAGTAGAAATCTCAAACATTTCACTATTATCGTCCTTTTTCTATTAAAAAACAAGATGCAAATTAGATAAAAAAGAGGATCTCTGCCCAAAATAAATCTATTTGCAAATGCAGCAATTAGTTGATATAATGCTGACGCATAGAAAGATAAAATTAACGATAAACTTGATTTGAAAGGGATTATGACTATTTACTCCCTCTCTACGGACAATTCTGGAGGAAATATGAAATTAATAGCAAGCGATATGGATGGTACCTTGTTGCAAAACGGTTCCATGCAAGTGAGTGACCATACGATCCAATTGATAGATCAACTTAAGAAAAAAGACTACTTATTTGTAGCCGCAAGCGGCCGACAATATTCCAATCTGAAACGTCAGTTTAAAGACCAGGCAAAAGATATGGCATTTATCTGTGAGAATGGTGCTGTTGTCGTTTACCAGGAAGAATTTCTATTCATCAGCCCTATGGAGCATACATTGGCTATGGAATTGTGCCATAATATCTATCAACGTGAGGGTTGTGAAGTCTTAATCTCTGGTAAGGACGTCTCTTATCTGAAAGCAAAAGACAGTTCATTTCTTCATCGTATGCAAGACATTGTGAAAAATAACGTGATTGTAATCGATAACTTTGAAGATATTAAAGAAGCAATTGTGAAAATCTCTGTCTATGAAGCAGCAGGTATCGTTGAACACTCTGCAAGCTACTTTCTAGAAAAATGGGAAGAACGTGTGAAATGTACTGTTTCTGGTTTTGGCTGGCTGGACTTTGTAAATCCTAATGTAAATAAAGGAGCTTCCTTGCAAGAGTTGATGAATAAACTTGGGGTTGCGAAAGAGGATACCTACGCCTTTGGAGATAATTATAATGATATAGAAATGCTTCAAACTGTTGAACATGGATATGTGATGGATAATGCAGTAGATGATATAAAGAAACAGTTTAAGCTAAGTTGTAGGTCTGTGGAAGAAGAGTTAGAAAAATTAATATAGAGTTATGAATACTTGTCCCCGTTTATTAGAACAACCCACTACAATGGCACAGTGGGTTGTTTTAAAAAGAGACTGTATCATATGAGACAGCCTCTTTAGCCACTTTAACTTCTATTTACTTGATATAATCTCTTCTAAATACTCATCCGCTAGTTCTGGTCCACCATCTTTATAGATTCTTCCCTCTTTCATCCACAGAATTCGGTCAGCAAAAGCCTTAGCACAACGAAAATCATGGGTAATGGTAACCATAGTGTAATTCGTCTTCTCATACAGATCATGTAGCTGTTCAAAGACATTCTTTAATCCTTCAAAATCCTGACCAACTGTTGGCTCATCCAACAATAAGGTTTCTGGCTCCATTGCCATGACGCATGCAATTGTAAGCCTTCTCTTCTGCCCTTCTGATAGGGACTGAGGATGCCTGTTCTTAAGATCATCTAAGCGAAATCGCTGAATCATATCCTCCGTACATCTTGCTTCCTTTGCCTGGTAGCCTACCTCTTGTTCTACCGTAGGCATGAATAGCTGATAATTTGGATTCTGATAAACAAAGCCTGTCTTTTTAAACCAGTTCTTAGAAGGCCTTTTCCTAGTGTCAAGGTCAATAAATTGTTCATAGGAACCAGCCGTAGGCTTAATCAGTCTTGCTAGAAGCCTCATTAAAGTTGTTTTACCACAGCCGTTTTCACCTAGAATAACAACTCGCTCCCCTTTGTATAAGGTAAAGTTTAAACTGTTAAGAATCGTTTTATTGCCTACCCTGTACGCTACATTATTCAGAGAAAAACATGGTGTCTTTTCCTTTGCTAGGCTTCTATGTTCTAACTCAATGATACCCGTATAGTTTTCTCTACCTTCCTCTGGCTTACTAATTGTTAGTTCCCCATTGCTAAGCCAAGCTACAGAATCCGCATAGGGAAGCACCACATCAAGACGATGCTCGATCATTAGAATTGCATACCCACTCTTAGCTAAGTCCTTTAGAATACGAAGTAGATTATGCGCCCCTTCAAAATCAAGATTGGCTAGCGGTTCATCAAAAACTAAGATTTTCTGTTGCATTGCCAAGATGGAGGCTGTGATTAATCTCTGCTTTTGGCCACCGGAGAGAGTCCTGGTAAACCACTCTGGGCAAAGGTTCATCATCTGACAGGACTGTTCGATGGCTTCCTTAATTCGATCAGCTTCTATGCTCATATTTTCACAGCCAAAGGCAATTTCATCCTCGACTATATTATTAATAATTTGGCTGTCTGCATTCTGTAATACGCTTCCAACCAGCTTTGATACTTCACTGGGTTTCTTATCTAGAGCATTTTCCCCGTTAAGCAGTAATTCCCCTTCACATTCTCCGGGAATAATGTTAGGAATGATTCGGTTGATACTATAAAGTAGCGTAGATTTACCCTCACCGGATAAAGCAGATAACACCATTAATTCTCCGTAAGGAAGCTTAAAATTGATATTCTTTAGCACCCAGTCCTCGGTATTATGATAGCGAAAAGCATAATTTTTTAATTCTACAGCTATCTTATCCATAAATCAGCACTCCTGTCATTAATCCTACCATACAAACAGCATAGACAACATCTCTCTTGGTAAGTCTGACCTGTTTATATACTACCTTGGATTTATCTGATAGAACAAAGCCCCTTGTCTCAATAGAAATTGCCATCATATCGGACATACTGATAATTCGTATTAAGAAGGGTAGCAAAAAAGCACGGTATAGATAAGCTAGGTTAAAAATGCTCACCTTTGCTCCTCTTGTCTTCATGGCCTCGCTAATCTGCTTAATCTCACTAACTAAAATTGGAACAAAACGAATGGTTACTAACATACCTAAGGTTAATATCCTAGGTAAGCCCAAGGCAATGAAGTTACGAGTTAGGTTCACCGGAGGAAGTGCCACCATAATGACAGAGGCATAAGCCAAGAGCAAGGTTCTTCCCAGAGTTTGTAAACCAGCCATATAGTTAGAGCTAGTGATTGCAGCACCTAATCCAACGATGGAACCAATCATTAAAAATAACGGAATCGCTTTTAACAAAACCTTAGTATAACCAAACATAATATAGAGTGCGGTCATAGCGAGCAACATATAAATCAATGTGATTTTTTTTGAAACCAATAATCCCACGCAGAATACAAGCAAGCCTGAGGCCAAGCTGATTAGCGGATAGATTGGTTGTTTCACATACAGTTTTTCCATTAAATTTTTCCTGCCTTTTGTAACTCTCTACCTAACTTCTGACCAATCTTCGTACCAATATAGCTTATAATCACAGTTACAATACAAATTGCTAGAGATAGAACAGGACGATCAATAATCTCATTCACACTTTGACCATGAAGAAGCATAGTAAATATCAAGGTAACAGGAAGCGTCAATGGTATGAATAAGGTAGTTGCAACTACCTTAGCCTTATCACTCTCATAGTTCTTAAATATAATCCAGGTAATCAGTTCGCTTACGATAGAACCTATTACCATATTAAAGAACATTAGCGGGGCCATCATTACTAAAACAAAGCCATGGAATAATCCCAGTAATGTAAGAGTTCCTATTTTCTTCACCTTCATCAAAGTAATTATCGTTAATATTGAATATAGTATGGCAGAAGTCATATTACGTAAACCAAAAAGCGCAGTAGACATAACAAGTGGCATAACAAGAGCACCAGCCAATACTAAGGCTGCAGCCATGATTGCAATGAATATAATATCCTTAATTGTAAATTTACTTAGTTTCATAGGTTCCCCATTTCTCCATCTCTAGAAAATATCAAAAATCATACAGATCTCCACATTTTTGATAGTCAGTATCATTTTTCTATATCATATAAAAAACATCTTTCCTTGTCAATCAACAAAAGCGTAATTTATCGCTTTACAGACTGTCAAATATTATTTCCAAGCTAAAAAACTTCTCGTCAACAAATATGCTTTCCCTCATATATTATACAAGAAGGAGGTAGATAAGCATGTCCCAGGTAAGCAAAATTGTCATCCTTGGTGGAGATAAACGGCAATACTACATGGCTTTGCAGCTTCATCAGCTCGGCTATCCAGTTGCGGTATATGGACTTGATCTTGCGGAATCAGGTGCCAATATCTATGAAGCAAATTCTCTCAAAGAAGCACTATCCTTTGGTAATATAGTTGTGTGTCCGGTACCATTATCTAGAAATAAGAAAGATATCTTTACGAAAATGTATAAAGCTGACTTAACACTTGACGATCTTATGCATTATCTGAATGAAAATCATACCTTATTTGGTGGAAGTATATGTAGTTCAATGATGGAATATTGCAACATCAGACATATTCCTTGTTATGATTTTATGGAAATGGAAAGCGTCGCTATTGCCAATGCAGTTGCTACCGCAGAAGGAGCAATCTTAGAGGCTATCCAATCTAGTCCGGTAGTCCTTCACAAAAATAAGTGTCTTATTCTCGGGTTTGGTCGATGCGCTAAGATTTTAGCTGATAAGTTAAAAGGAATTGGTGCTAATGTAACCATAGCCGCAAGATCAGGCGATGCCTTAGCATATGCGAAAGCTTATGGATACGATAGCATTTTATTAAGTGATATTAATAAATCCTTAGCGGAATATCCTTATATCTTTAATAGTATACCATCTATGGTACTAGATGCTGCTTCATTAAGTTTTGTTCAAAAAGATGCAACCATCATTGATATCGCATCTGCTCCTGGAGGGATCAATTTTGATTATTGTAAACAGATGGATCTTCATGCATATCTATGCCTTGGCCTGCCAGGCAAATATGCACCACAGTCATCTGCTACGATACTGAATGAAGTTTTGCTCTCCTATCTTAAATTTCGGGAATCATGATTTTATCTATAATGCTTGACATAAGAGAATATCCTACCTCCTCGTAATCCCAGGAAAGAAAGTGAAACCATGAATTTATCAGGTCTAAATATTGGAGTTGCACTCACAGGCTCCTTCTGTACCTTTGCTAATGTGATAACACAAATTGAGAATCTTGTTAATGAGCATGCCAACGTTGTTCCCATTTTTTCCTTTCATGCTCAGACTATAAATACACGCTTTGGTAAAGCTTCTGATTTCATCGAGAAGATTCAAACTATAACAGGTAACACTGCGATAAGAACCATTGAAGATGCTGAACCACTAGGACCACAAAACAAGATGGATGTTCTCGTGATTGCGCCTTGTACAGGTAACACCTTAGCCAAACTGGCTTATGGAATTACCGATACTCCGGTTCTCATGGCTGCAAAAGGTCACCTAAGAAATCATAAACCATTGGTAATATCCCTTGCAACCAATGATGCATTGGGCTTTAATTTTAAGAATATTGGTATGATCATAAATAGTAAAAATGTTTACTTTGTTCCGTTTCATCAAGATGATTTTCATAAAAAACCGAATTCCATGATTTCAAAAACTGAACTCATCCTTCCAACAATTGAAGCAGCACTAAATAAAGTACAAATCGAACCAGTAGTGCATGCACCTCAATAACGTTAAAAAACCCTAACAATGTAAGCTGTCATTGTTAGGGTCTTTTTTGTCTTATCAATTGATTTGTCGATAATAAAAGATCGCCAATTGTGTTCGATCCCGTAAATCCAGCTTAAGTAAAATATTACTTAAGTAATTACGAACGGTTCCTTCACTCAAATAAAGGCTATCTGCAATCTCTTTGTTACTTTGTCCATCAGCAAGCAATTGAATGATTTCATATTCCTTTGCTGTCAAATTAAGCTCTTCATAATTGAATTTTTTCTTACCCTGGACCAAATCAGGTATTTTACTAATAATATCACAACCAAACACACTTTGACCAATATGTACTGCTTTTAATGCAGGAAGGATGCTATCGTAATCTTGCTTTAACAGATAACCTTTCGCACCAATATGTAAGGCTTTAATTATGTATTCGTCATCCGAAAATGTGGTTAAGAATAGTACTTTAGCCTCTGGATGTTTTTGTAGGATGCGTTCTGCGGCTTCGATTCCTGTCATCGTAGCCATTCGAATATCCATTAATAGAATGTCCGGCTGATACTCATCATATAATTGGATTGCTTCCTTCCCATCATGACCAATCCCCACCACCTTAACCTCAGGATCTGCCTCTAAGATGATCTTTAATGACATACAAACTAGTTTGTCATCATCTACAATTAATATTTTCATAGCCTGCTTCCCCCTACTTACGCTTATCTTGCTTTGGTATCATAATAAAGATACGATAACCCTTATCATTTGTAATGCTTATGGTACCATTTAAACCTAGAACTCGATCTTGCATATTGGTCAACCCAATTCCATCCGAAGAGGAACTACTACTTAAGCTTCCATTATCATGAATTAATAACTGATAGATTCCTGGGTGTTCTCTCAATACCACATCTACCTTGGAAGCATTACTATGCTTCATAATATTAGCTATTGCTTCTTTTAAGATTGCGATAAAGCATAGTTTTACCTTACGGTCAATGTTCTTGCTCATGTCAAAGTCAAGGGATGCCTTACAGGACGTAAGCTCACCTAGAATCGTCTTGACAGATTCATGTAAGTCAATGGATTCCTCGTGTAGATCGTGGACAGAATTGCGGATCGAATTCATAGCATCCCCTAAGGTGCTTTTTAATTCTAATAAACCCTCTTTTGTCTGTTCCTCCTTCGTTGTCATAAGATAAGCTCCCACCATCAGAATGGATCTTGTAAGCATATGCCCCACATTATCATGGATTTCTCGAGCAATTCGATTTCTTTCCTGAAGTGTTGCAAGATGTACCTGGTTATCTTGATTGACTTGAATTTCACGATTTCTAGCTTCCATCACAAGTTTTAACTCCGTTGATGTATCTTTTATTCGTTTATATTCTTCCTTTAATTCTATCACCTTCTGAGTTCGCAACTGAAGTAGGATAAGCAAGGCTACTAAGAATAGCATAACACAACGCTCATAGGTATCAGCTCCCACCATATAGTAAATAAGCAAGCCACTACCGCCAAGCAAGAAAGGAAGGTGACGTCTTACTAAGCTATCATATGAAATCAATGGAAGAAAGACTAAGAAGGTCGGTTCTATGATACATAAAACCATATACCCAGATACTAAAACATAATAGGTCTCTGTCTTATCTAAGGCCAAATTGAACTCACTGATTGCTACTGCAATCAGTAGTACAGTTAGTGATAATCTGATATCCAAATGAAAATCTAATAAAAAACAGCCACCTGCTAGCAAAAGCAAGCGGTCAAGGACTGTCTGCACGTAAGCTTCCTCCCATACTTTGATAGTAATACCAATTTCTGTTTTGATTTCTATTACCATTTTATTATAGCACGCTCCCCAATATCTTACAAGGTTCAACGCTTTCGCGCAAGCATAAGAAAGAAGCTATGCGTGTTTTTTCTGCTCGCATGCTCGCTCACTTTTTGCAAGCAAGCTTGCAAGATGACATTTGTCATTTGTCAAAAGAATAACAGATGACAAATATCACTTCACCTTTTGACAGCTAGCACTTACAGATGACATCCATATCTTGGTATACTATGCACAGATAATAAGTGGATGCTTGAAAGGAGTAGTTATGATAGTTAAGGTTGAAAATTTAGTAAAACGTTATAAGGAGTTAGTAGCATTAGATCACATGAATCTTGAAATTGAAAAAGGAGAGATCTTTGGTTTACTAGGGCCAAATGGTTCTGGTAAGTCAACAGCAATTGGCTGTATCCTATCTCTTCTTAAGTATGATAAAGGAACGATTCAGATCTTTGATAAACCAATGACACCAACAAGCTATGATATTAAGCGTCGTATTGGTATTGTCCTTCAGAATGTTGCAGTATTTAATGAGTTAACTGTCTATGACAACATTGATTATTTCTGTGGTTTATATATTGAAGACAAGAAAAAAAGAAAAGAATTAGTGGAAGAAGCAATTGCCTTTGTTGGATTAGAAGACTTCCGTAAGTTTTATCCTAAGAAACTTTCTGGTGGTTTATTACGTCGTCTTAATATCGCTTGCGGTATCGCTCATAAACCAGAACTAATCATCATGGATGAGCCAACTGTTGCGGTTGACCCTCAAAGCCGTAATAAAATTCTAGAAGGTATTGTTGAGTTAAATCGACAGGGTGCTACTATCATCTATACGTCTCATTACATGGAAGAAGTAGAACAGATTTGTACTAGAATCGCAATCATCGACAAAGGTAAAAACATTGCCATGGGAACAAAAGAACAGTTAAAGGCCATGATAAAAACAGGTGAGACTATTACATTAGAGATTTTAGACTTACCAGAAGAACATATTGAAAAGATGAAAGAGTTACCTCATGTCTATAAAGTTACCTATGAAAATCAGCGATTAAAAGTTTCCTGCAGTGGTGGCAAACACAACTTAATAAGAATCCTTGATTATTTAAAGAATGCTGATGTTTATTTCGGCCGTGTCTATTCAGAATTACCAACGCTCAACGATGTGTTCCTTGAAATCACAGGAAAAGAATTAAGAGACTAGGAGGCAATGTATGTTTTTTCACCAATATAAATATAGAATTAAATTCTTTTTGCATACGCGTACCATTCTCTTCTGGGCGCTCATCTTCCCTATGCTATTAGG
>JAEYWQ010000263.1 GCA_023428885.1 Bacillota bacterium | reverse complement strand
ACTATCAGCAGGAAGTGTTTGAGGTTTGATGTCAAAGCAGGTTAATATATGTTCAAGATCATCGGCTGAGATACCCACAAATAGAGGGCTCCTTAATATTGTTGGATAATGTTCACGCATAATGATTCCTTTCTTGTCAAGTGTGGTATTTGAGTATCAAATCCCTTGTAAGGCTGTTTCGAGGTAATCTGCTCCATGCAGTAAGCCTTATGCTTCGATTTCAATACATAAGAATTCCTAGATCTCTGATTATTTTGTGCTGAACATGGGATCAAACAGATAACTCGCTAACGCTCAAACAGATCTGTTTGATCCCATAACACACATAATCAGAGATGAGGAATTCTAATGTATTTCCATAGGCGCATTCGGTCTTACTGTATGGAGCAGATTACCTAAGTAAGGTAGTGAAGGGATTTGATACTCGAAGCAAGGTTGTAAATGTAGAAATATGTAACGTGATATTTCTAGAATAACTCAAATACCTAATTATGAAGTAATATAATCCAGTGTCATAATCTGAACGAAAATAATCCGCTGTCTTAATATGAGCTTCCCAATCAATAAATAGTTTTCAATATGATTCTTATCTGATTATATAAAAACATAGCTATACGCTCAAAAGCTATTGATATAACTCAATAACATAATCATAATTAATAAAGAGTAAAAGTTCAACTGAAATATTATTAATAATTTTACGAGGTAAATAAGATTATGGAAGAAGGATTATTCCATTGTGACAGAGCCTTAACTTAAAATAATCATATTAGAATAGTAAGGAAAAGTTAAAGAAGATATTTCAAAATGTAGCCGTAGCTACAGAATGTATGGATGATATAGCGTATGATTAACTCATCAGCCAACACAAAGTGGCAATAAAAAAAGGAGATTATAAGAATGAGTGAATCAATGTTTTGTTATCAATGTCAGGAAACAGCAGGGAATAGTGGATGTACTAAGTTTGGTGTCTGTGGTAAGAGCCCTGAATTAGCTAAGTTACAGGATTTATTAATATATACAACTAAGGGTCTTTCCGAAGTTACTACAAGATTAAGAAAAGAAGGGAAAGCAATTTCTAAGGAAGTAAATCATTTCATTACTTTAAACTTATTTACTACCATTACAAATGCAAACTTCGATAATGAAGTATTTTTTACAAGAATTGCTGAAGCTCTTCGTATCAGAGATGAATTACTAGCTCAGTTAGATAATAAAGCTGGTTTAAGTGATGCAGCAACATATGTAGCAGTAACTAAAGGTGAGATGACTACAAAATCTCATTCCAATTCAGTTGGTGTCTTAGCAACAAAGAATGAAGATGTACGTTCTTTACGTGAATTAATTACTTATGGTTTAAAAGGTCTTTCTGCATACTCCAAGCATGCTAATGCTCTTGGACATGACAATGAAGAAGTAGATGCTTTCTTACAGGAAACTATGGCTAAATTATTAGATGATTCATTAACAGCTGACGATCTTGTAGCTTTAACCTTAGAAACTGGTAAAGCAGGTGTGAGTGGTATGGCATTATTAGATACTGCAAACACAAGCACTTACGGAAATCCTGAAATTACAAAAGTTAATATCGGTGTAGGCAAGAACCCTGGTATCTTAGTTTCTGGTCATGATTTAAGAGATATCGATCAGTTATTAAAGCAGACTCAAGGTACAGGAGTTGACGTTTATACTCACTCTGAGATGTTACCAGCTCATTACTACCCAGAATTAAAGAAATACACTAACCTTGTAGGTAACTACGGTAATGCTTGGTGGAAACAAAAAGAAGAGTTCGAATCATTCAATGGACCAATCTTAATGACAACAAACTGTATCGTTCCTCCAGCAGAAAGCTATAAGGATCGTGTATATACAACCGGAGCAGCTGGATTTGCAGGCTGCAAGCACATTGAAGCCAGCGCAGGTACTGTGAAAGACTTTACAGCTATTATTGAACACGCAAAGAAATGTGCAGCCCCAACAGAAATTGAAACAGGTGAAATCATCGGTGGATTCGCACATGCTCAAGTATTTGCTTTAGCAGACGCTGTAGTTGACGCAGTAAAATCTGGTGCAATTAAGAAGTTTGTTGTTATGGCTGGATGTGATGGTAGAGCGAAAGCAAGAAACTACTATACTGATTTTGCGAAAGCCTTACCACAGGATACCGTGATCTTAACTGCAGGTTGTGCAAAATATAAGTATAACAAATTAAACTTAGGTGATATCGGTGGAATTCCTAGAGTTCTTGATGCAGGTCAGTGTAATGACTCCTACTCCTTAGCTTTAATCGCATTAAAGTTAAAAGAGGTATTTGGCTTAGCAGATATTAATGAATTACCAATTATCTATAACATTGCTTGGTATGAGCAAAAGGCAGTTATTGTATTATTGTCCCTATTATACTTAGGCGTAAAAGAAATTCACTTAGGACCTACATTACCAGCCTTCCTTTCTCCAAATGTAGCTAAGGTATTAGTTGAAAACTTTGGTATTGCAGGAATCGGAACTGTAGAAGATGACATGAAGTTATACTTTGGTGAAGAAGAAGTAGCAGCTGCAGAAGAAGCAGTTAATGGAATTACCAGAACAACTATCATTGGTGAAATTTTAAGATCCAATCCAGACAATGCTAGTGTATTATTAGCTGCAGGTATGCACTGCTTAGGATGCCCATCTTCTCAGATGGAATCTTTAGAAGAAGCTTGTATGGTGCACGGTTTGGATGTAGATTCCATATTGGCTAAATTAAAGTAATCTCTCCCCTTTTTATATATCCTCCTCATGCTTTTTGCTATGAGGAGGATTTTTTCATATAATTTATACGTTTTATTATAAATATGTGTTATAATAGTATGGCAACTTTAAAGACATTACTTTCAACATCCAAACTTTGGTGTTAGAATAATATATCGATATAGACATAGGAGGAAGTAACATACATGTTGCGATTATCAAGAAACGGAATTCGAAACTTAGCTTGCAGCGATATTGTATATTCCAGAGGATTGCAATATTATAAAGCAAACCGTGTTATTAATGCGACTTTCTCAAAAGCCTCAAATTATTATAAGTTTTTAGTAAAGGGAAGTTATACTTATCAGGTTTCCGTTTCTGGTAAGGATGATGG
>JAEYWQ010000248.1 GCA_023428885.1 Bacillota bacterium | reverse complement strand
TTTCTACCGCCTTTTGGAATAAGGCAACTTGATCTACATTTAGATATGTGATCGTACAGCCTTCCTTTTTGGCAGTTTTTATAGACTCTTCCTCATAAGCTTTCCATAACTTAATTTGCTTTGCTGTCGATTCTTTTGCACATTCCATAATAATAGCTTGATCATCCTTAGATAATTTATCCAAGGATTTCTTAGAGGCAATGATCATTTCAGGAATACGTAGATGTTCATCCACTGTAATATATTTCGCTACTTTATAGTGCGAAGTAGATATATACGAAGGCCAATTGTTTTCAGCACCATCAACAGTTCCCTTTTCAAGAGCAGAATAAACATCCGCGAATGCCATTGGTACTGGCTCTCCACCCATGGCAGATACCATGCCCATCATTAACTTCGATTCCTGAACACGTAATTTCATACCAGCTAAATCATCTGGAGTGAGAACTGCTTTTTTTGTATTATAAAAATTACGACTTCCTCCAGTATACCATGCCAAACCAATGATGCCTTTATCTATCAAATCCTCAGAGTTTAAGAAGCTTTCACCAATTTCTCCATTTAGCACTGACCACATATGATCTTCATCTCGGTATAAGTACGGTAATTGTAGTGCATTTAAGCTGTCCTCTATGCTGGCAATTGACCCAATACCTACACGGGCAAAGTCAATACCTCCAACTTGAACCTGTTCAACGCTTGTTTTTTCATCACCTAATTCACTATTATGATATGTTTCAATAATAATTCTTCCATTTGTTCTTTCTTTTACAAGTCTTGCAAATTCATCACAAGCTTCCGAAGTCGGGTAACCTTCAACATTATTGTTTGATAAAAACAATGTTATTGCTTCTTTTTTCGATGATAATTTACTACAACCAGATAGCAGAAAAACTAATATTCCTAGTGTAATTATGATATGATAAGATTTTTTCATTTGTGTATCTCCTTCTTTATCTTTAGTGGAATCAAATATTGGTAAATGTATCTACTTCTTCTTTTAATCTCTTTGATGTAGCTTCACTTTTCTCCATCTCATGTTGAATACTACCAATTCCATTTACTAAATCTGATGCATTTTCTGCAATACTTGATATGCCCTTGGCACTTTCTTCAACGGTAATAGAAATACCCTCCATTGACCGTTTCATTTGCTCTACTGTATTCTGTAGTTCAGTCATATTGGTAGCAAAACTCAACATAATATCATCAACACCAGTTGCATCTTTATCATACTGTTCTCCTGTATTGACAAGTTTATCATAGTCTACTAATACTGTGCTTCTTATGAAATCCAACATGCTATTTGCATTAATAGCTAAATCATTAACAGCGTTCGTAACAATAACACTTATTTGCTGTATATCATTTGCTGTATTTCTACTGTTATCTGCTAGTTTTCTAATTTCATCTGCTACAACTGCAAAGCCTCTTCCTGCCTCACCTGCTCTGGCAGCTTCAATCGATGCATTCAGTGCTAGCAAATTGGTTTGACCTGTAATATCCAATATATCACCTGTTAAATCATTGATTTTCTCAACTTGCTTACTGTTCTCCATTGATCTTATTAACACTTCTGAAATTTGGTTCACCATATTATGGGTCGTATTCTTACTGTTTATCGCTTCTACTTTTAACTTCTCTGCACGTAATTTAATTTCATTTGCAAAATTTGATCCCTCTGTCGCATTATCTGACATAACTACCATCGATTTATAAAGATTATTGGAATTTGTATTCATTTCTTCAACTGTTGCTGCTACTTCTTCCATCCCAGCAGCCAATTCCTCCATGGTTGCTGAAGTATCACTTATTTTTTCATTAGCACTCGAAACCCGAGTAACAACTTGATATACATTTTCTTCTAAATCAATTGTACTAACCTTTACCTCTTTTATTATCTTTTGAAGAGTAGTTATAAATTTATTAATACCTAACACCAGTTCACCAATTTCATCTTTGCTTTCAACTTTAATTCTTTCGTTCAAATCACCATGATTGGCTTCAATGTTTTCGATGATTTCTTGCAGCTTTTTCCTTGCCTTTACTGTAGGTTTAACAATTGTTTTCTGTATTACTAAAACACAGACAACTAGTACTACTACAATTAGTATTGCTGCACCTACTGATACATCGACATAACTATCATGTGCTTGATCTTGCTCGTTTTTTGCCCGAATAATATTAGTTGTATTTAAAATATTCATAGTATCTAGATTTATATCAATGGCATTAGCGATCTGTGTTAACTCAGTTTCTACACCCCTAACCGCCATAGTTTTATCATTAGAATGACTTAAAGCGAGAATATTATCGAATACTTCCATATAAGAATTATAGTTACTAGTAAAATCGCTAAAAGTATCAATTTCTCTTTGCACCTTAAGGCTCTTTTGAATATCGTCGATCGATTTTGAGAGCTCTCCTTTTATTACACTAATATCTATTTCAATATCTTCCATTGTTTCTATATCTGTAATAATACAATGTAATAGTAATTCTTTTTGTAAGGTGTCAATATTTGACCTTACATTCTCTAGCTTTCGAATACTTGTTACAGAATCCTCACTCACTACCAAGCTTGCACGATACATTTGTCTCATAGTTACGTAATTAAGTAGATTACTTAACATTCCGACCATTGCTAAAACAATAGCTAAACCTAATATTTTTGTTCCTAACTTATTTCTCATGTAACTCACCTTTCTTTCCTAACTTCTTAAGAAGTTATTTATCATTTGTAGTAAATTAGCTAAAAAATAGACAACTATGTGTTTTTTAGCAACTTTAGCCAATTGATTATACATCGCAATTAAATATTTGTAAACAAACTGTTTTTCCCAAAATTTATTAATTTTCGGCAATAAGTTCTTAGTTTCTTATCACTGTTTTAAGTCCTACTATTTTATTTTCTTAATAATTCTTGTACCTTATCATAATCCTTCTTATGCACATAGATATAATATGTCTTGGTATAATCCATGTTCAGACCAAATGTACCAGTTCTTGCTCGATTGGATGAACCAAAAAAACTAGGGCTGGTACTATCGACTATCTTATAATCATATTTGACGTTACTTGAAGAAATCTTATAAACTACTTCATCAAATTCTTTTAAGGTGTTTCCAACAAAAACTTCTTTTCGACTCCATATCATCATGATAATATCACCTCTTTTCGTCTAGTGTTGCCTTTATCCATACCTGATCTTTTTATTTATATTAGCGTTCTAATTGTTAAAAGTAATGCTGTAGCAAATCATAAAGCTAATGATAGCTACAGCATTCATTCTAGTAAGTTATTCTAATACACTGTATGCTTACTATTTATTAGTAGAACTGACATAGTCCGAATAACTAATACCTGTATACTTCTTAAAGCAGCGTCCAAAGTAGTTTGGGTCAGGGATGCCGACAGCATCGGCAGTACAGAACATCTTCTTACTTGTTCCAGCTAGTGTAATCGCTCGCTCCATCCGGCACTTAATAAGGAATTCGACAAAGCTCGTTCCTGTTTCCTGCTTGAATTTCCGGCTAAGATAGCTAGGATTAAATCCAAAATGCAGGGCCACTGAGGTTAGATTGATGTTTGAATCTGTAAAATTATCTCGTAAGTACTGCATTATCTGTTCAATAGCAGATGGAGTAATATCCTGTCCCAGCTCCGGTGTTCGAATATTGCGTTTATCCAGATTCTCTTTTATTTGGCTTAAGACTTCTGTCAACTCTTGCCGAACAATCGGTTTCAACATATACTCTACTACCGGCAGACGAATACACTGACGGGCATATTCAAAATCATCAAATCCTGTTAAAATGATAATCACCAAATCTGGATATCGCTTCGTTGCAAGCTGTGTAAACTCAATTCCATTCATAAATGGCATGGAAATGTCAACAAAAACAATGTCTGGTCGCAAGTCATCAATGATGTTAATTGCTTCAATACCGCTCGCTGCCTCGCCTACCACTTCCATATTAAGTGATATCCAATCTATGGAAATCTGTAGTAGTTTACGAGCAGACATCTCGTCGTCGATAATCATAACTCGGTACATCATTTTCCCTCCTCTGCTTTAATCTCCCTCATCTTGGGAATGAATATCTCTATTTCCGTATATTCTCCTGGTTCGCTTCGTATCTGTACTACATTGTTGCAATCATAATAATAACGAATTCGACTAATGGTTCCACGCAGACCAAAGCCTGTCAGTATCTTTATATGATCCTCCTCGCTTCCCTCTAGTACGTTCGTTATCTGCTCGGTGCTCATACCAACGCCAGAATCGTACACAGTAATATGTAAACCGTCCTCTTTCATGCAGCTAGTGATGCGAATAATACATTTCTCCCCCTTGAGACGTACCCCATGGTAGATGCAGTTTTCCACCAGAGGTTGAAGAATTAGCTTAGGTATCATATAATCAAGGGTGGTTTCGTCAAGGATATATTCCTCCTCAAATATATCTCCATACCGAAGTTTTTGCAAAGAGAGATAATCCTGTGTAATTCGCAGTTCACGCTTTAGTGGTATTTCCCGATCCCCTTTACTAAGAAAATTACGATAAAAACTACCCAGTGTCTCTAATGCATCATGGGCTTTACTTGCATTCTCCTGCATCGCCATATAACTGATAGTTGCTAATGTATTATAGAGAAAATGTGGCTTGATCTGCTCTTGGAGCACACGAATCTCCGCCTTCTGCACGTTCTTTTCATTCTCCAGCAGTCGTTTGAACAACTCATTCAGATACTCTATCATTCTATTATAGCTTTCAGCCAACTTTCCAATTTCATTGTTTGGCATTTTGGTGTCAATTTTGTTAAGCCATCCCGATGATTTGTTTCGTTCCATTGTTGCACTTAAGATTTGAATAGGATGTGCAAAACTAACAGTAATGAACCAAGCACAAATCAAGGCTGACAGTATAAATGCTAGCAGAGTGATCATCAGCGCATAAATCGTATCCCGCGGTAGTCCCTCTGCGTCCTGGCTACTCGCACACAAAACCACCAGTGGTTTTACCGCTAGTCTGCCAGTCAGTGTCTTACTCTCACCACCTAAGTGGATTTTCTTGTATACCATACTGTCACTATAGTAGTCGCTATCATACAATGCACCGATTTCTTCATTCCCACATAGTAGTGTACCATTTTGATCAACGATGCACATACCGCTGGAATTCTGTAGCGCCAGGGTATCATCAAATACACTGCTTGATATATTCATGATAAGTATACCTAAGAGCTTTTGTGAATATATATCGTATATGGCACGCGCCATCGTTAGAAAGGGCCCACCACCATTTTTTATTATGGCGCCGTAACCATTAATCGAAACAATGATGGACCCACGTGCATCCAATATGTAAGAACGAGCTACGCTGTTCATGTCGATAAAATACTTACCTATGCCTGTACTTACATAATCATCATCATTACGGAAGATATATACCGAATCAATATTGCTATATAAACTTTGTATCTCATTGATGCCCTCTCGTGCCGCATTTTTATGTCCTCTATCTGCTTTATTAACTTTTAAATACTTTACGACTCTGTCATTAAGCATGATCAGGCGTGTTAAATAATTGTAATTCACCAAACTTGCGTTGATGGTGGACGCCACATTGTTTACCGCCGTCTCCGATGTTCTGATCTTAAAATCATCTTCAGCTCTCTTGATTATAATACTGCTTGCTATCATAAACATCATGCAGAAAAATAACAAGAGAATAAGAAGCATTAACAGAGTCTTTTTCTGCAAGGACATCTTAATGTCGTGTTTTATTCTATTGGCACCATGCCTCATTTCTACACCCCATTCACGCATATATACTTAAATGCCGCTTCCTATGTTTAACATATATTCCCACATATTATCGTATCACATCTACTCCTTATTTTCAACACGGCACACCCCAAAATAGCCTGAACTTTACCTTAAGAAACACGCTCTGCTTGTTTCTTAAGGTTCGCAACAGTCGGATAGAAGCATCAACCTAATTCTTTGTTTATTCTTCTATCCTCGTTGTTTCGCGATAATACAAAGGGTTTCTGTCTCTGTTATGTATTAATCCATTAAGCAGAGTCAGAAACCCATATGAAGTAATTATTAATTTTTACTAGCCCTTAATTGCTCCGGCAATAAAGCTATCTTGTATCTTCTTGCTAAAGAACATGTAGAAGATAAGCGTCGGAAATGTTGCTAAAACCAAGGCCGCACCAATAGGTCCCCAATCTATATTGAACTGTCCGTAAAATGTCTGTATGCCAACAGGCAGTGTTTTGTACGCAGATTTACTATTAAAGATAGTGGCAAACATCAGCTCGTTCCAAGACTGTAGGAAGGTGTAAATTGACACCGTTGCCACAGCTGGCTTCATTAACGGCACTATGATTCTAAAGAAAATTCCCCATGTACCGCAGCCATCGATACAGGCTGCTTCGTCAAGATCCATAGGCAATTCTTGCATGAAACCTGTACATATTAGTATCCCCATCGCCAATGAAAAGGCAGCGTAAGGGATAATAAGCGCAAAGTAAGTATTGAGCAAATCCATTTTTGAAAGGGTTACATAGATAGGTACGATTGCCGCATGAATTGGTATCGTTAAACCTAGCATAAAAAAATTGTTCATTTTCTTCCTTCCCTTCCAAACAAATCTTGTCAGGGCAAAGGTCGCCATAAGTGAAAACAGCATAACTATCGCAATGGTCGTAATGGCAACTACAGTACTATTAAAAAAATATAAACCAAGTTTTCCCGAACTTAATGCCGTTTCATAGTTTGACCACAGCCATTCTCTTGGAAGACCTGCAACATTTGAGCCAAATATCTCATCATTGCTCTTTAGTGAGAAGGTGAACATCCAATAGACAGGGAATAGATTAATAAACGCCCAGACAGCAAAGATGATATATACTCCTAGCTCTTTCCCTTTTAATCTTTTCTTTGAGCTATTATTACTTCTCACGTTCTTAATCCTCCTTCTCCTTGAATATACGTCCAATAATCAAAGCAAATGCAAAGCATAAAATAATTAGAAGAAGAGCCATCGTACTTCCCATACCATATCTATTACGCAGGAACAGCATATTGATCATAAGTGTACTTGGCACCTCCGTTGCGTGTAATGGTCCGCCTTGTGTTAGTACATAGATTAGATCAAAAGACTTAAGGGATCCTGTAACAGCGAAGATCGTGCTAATCTTAAGTATAGGTTTTATGTACGGTAAAACAATATAACGATTTACCTGTCCCTCTTTTGCTCCATCAATCATTGCTGCTTCACGATACTCGATAGGAACACTCTTGATACCTGCATACATAAGCAGCATATGATATCCCACATACTGCCATAAAACAGGTTCGAAAACAGCACCAAGTGCAGTATCTATATCTAGCCAAATCTTTGCTAAACTATCGAGACCAATGGATTTTAGCGCTACATTAAGTAAACCGTAGGATCCATTGTAAATCTTTAGCCAGAGCTGACCAATAACAACAGTCGAAATAAGAACAGGCATAAAATAAATTGAAAGAAAACCTCGTTCACCCTTTCTTCCCTTGCCAAGTAGAAGTGCAAGACCCAATGCAATAGGTAGCTGAATGAATACCGAAAGCAATGCCAAAAGCAAGGAATTGCCAAGAGCCTTCGTAAAACCTATTGAGTTACTGGTAAACAGTTCCTTATAATTTTCTAATCCAATAAAAATCTTTTTTCCAAAGCCGTTCCAATCAAAAAAGCTAAAATAACCCGATATAAAGATCGGCGCAACAAGAATAAGAAGAAAAAGTAACAGCGCAGGGAGAATAAACAGAAAAATAGTTAGTTTATTACTATATAGTTTTTTCATCTTGATCCCTTCCCATGAGATAAGAAGCGGTTCCCAGATGACATTGTTCCAGACAATCCTTTGGGAACCGCTTCGTTCTTAATTCAATTAGAACCTAATGACTTAATGGCTCTCATTCACGTTTCTTAAATTATAACTGTTCAGTACCTTCACAGTTACATGGCATCTTATGATGGCAATGCACACAAAAATGGATGAATTGCATCCATTTTGGCGCTGAAACACACGAATCCACTTCGTGATTCTCGAGGTCCTGAAAAGTTACCTTAAATTATTTCATCCCAAATTATTTTTTAAGATCTTTGTCAAGTGCTTCAACAAATGCCTTACCATCAATTACAGAAGAATAAATCTGGCTAACATAATCAAGATAGATGTTAGCATTATCAGCTGATTGAATACCGTCGCCAAACAGAACACTCTGTTTTGAATTATTCATAATTTCAGCAACTGACAATGTCAGAGGATTGAGTGTGCTTGTGTCATAATCAACTTTCCATGCAGGAAGTCCATTACCATCGAGGTAACCATAATGACAAACGCTCTTAGCAAGTTCAAAAGCAGCCATAGCAGCTACGTCAGGATTCTTAGAACTAGCTGCAACAGCAAGTGAATCACTAGGACCACCAATGAGCTCACCAAGCTGAGACTTAGTAGAATCAATAACTGGGAATTCAGCAACTTGAACCTTATCTGCTATATCAATAAAACTTGCACAGTTCCATGTACCGTTAATATAGAAAGCATATCTTCCTGCTATGAAGTTTGCTTTAACCTCGTCATTGCTAAGTGCAATGCCTTCTGGATCAAAATACTTCTTGTTAATCATTTCCTGGAATTTATCAACTGCCTTGATTACACCCTCGTTATTCCATGAAGCTTTGCCAAGATACATATCGGTCAGTGCAGCAGCGCCAACACTCTTCTCAATAATAGACTCAAGATACTCAGTAACACACCAAGTCTCTTTTCCTGAACAGCCAAAAGGAATAATTCCCTTTGCAACAAGAGCGTCGCAGCAAGCCATCAGTTCATCATAGGTAGCAGGAACTTTATCATAACCTGCTTGTTTAAGAAGTTCCATATTAGCGAACATTGCAACAACGTTGTAATTTGTTGGTGCAGCATAAAGTTTTCCGTCAAATGTGTGGTTTGTCAACACTTTGTCAGATAAATCAGAAGCATAATCTGCATATGCATCATCTAAGCAGTATACACGATCAGCATCAACGAATTCTCTAAGGAAACCGCCACCCCATGTGAAGAAGATATCTGGTAATTCATTTGCTGCAACTGCAGCCTTAATCTTTGTCTTATAATCCTGGTTTTGGGTTGCTTCCATAGTAAGGTTGATTTCTGGGTGAGCTGCCTTAAAATCAGCAATAGCAGTTGTATAAGCATGGTAATTTGAATCACTCTCAACCGCTATAGTCCACATAGTGAGGTCAGTAGACTTGCCTTCATTTGCGCTAGATTTTTTGTCATTAGTAGATGTTTTGCTAGAATCTGTTGTTCCGCATCCAACAAGAGAGAGGATCATCATCATACTTAGCAGTAACGCAGTAACTTTTTTCATAAATACCCTCCTTAAAAAATTAATTTATTTATGTAAATGTGATATGTCCCGGTGCATCCCATAAGCATCCGGCTTTTTGTCGTCCAAACCACATTTCCATCTTAGTTACTTGGCGTTTACTCTGACCATACGCCACGGATATTCAATGTTCAGCTTATCACCTTCTAAGCGAAAATAACAGATAGTATCTTCAAAGGGCTCATTGTAAATAAGCTGAAAGGTAGAATTCTCATTATCTACTGTATAGTGACCGGAAAAATAGCCGTCTTCGATGAATGTTCCTGCCTCTAAAAAGGAGTAAGACCAGTTTTTTTCCACGCACGACCATTCACCTACTAGTCCATCCGGTTCACTCTCACCACGAAAGCTATATGTATTATTGCTATATAGATACATCCCCTCGTCATCAAGTTCATAACGAAGTTGAATTGTCTCACCATCTGTATCCGTTAACTTAATGAACTGATTGTCACATTCAAAAGAATAGTCCTTGTCTTCATACTGGGCGCTAGCATCTTCACGAAACACTGCGATTGCTGTCTCTTGATCATGGTTATATGCCCAAGTACCGCATATCTTAAGTGCTTCACTCGAAAGTGCTGTGGCACTCTTATTCTTACCGCATGCTGTCATCATCAGTAGCATGAGCACGACTGCAAGAAAAGTTGTCAGAAATTTAGTTGTTTTCATACCGTACCCTCTTTCTTCAATCATTATATAATTATATAATCTTGACATAAATGTAATTTTTTTACTTGTGCAAGCATTGTTTTTACATAGTATAATTTTTACATCTCAAGGTCGAATTGGAGGATGTAGAAAAAGAGACGGTTCAAGATATTTTCTTTTCTTGTATCGTCTCTTTTTTACTATTTCTGTCCAATAATTCTTAACTAGAATATTTAATAACTTCACATCCGTAAGTACGCCAATGCCATATAGAATCTTTAATTCCAATGCAAGGATTTCTCCTGATTACGCTCATCATCCTTGCTTGAGTATATGTAAAAATTGCACCGCCCAAAAAGTAAGTTCGCAGCATATTTGTGTATCTGATTTATGGCTTGTCTCAAGCGATATTTCACTGTATGGACCGGGTATGCTCATATTTTGCTTGAAATACTTCTTTTGATAAGGACTATCAAAGCTTACTCGCAAAACACCATCTGTTTTAAGTGCCGCTTTGACTACTTCCGCTGACTGCCTCACCACATCTATCTTGTCACCAGCTACCATAGCAAGGTGAGTCAGTGTTTTTCGCAGAGCTACTTCAGTTGTTGCTTCAGTGGTAAATGCTTTAAAGGGTCTTACATAAGCCCAACAAGGAACATAATACTTATTCCCTATTTTAACATGCAGCAAATTCTCCTCCGACATAATACTACATAAATGATTGATTGCATTTGCTACTGTTACTATACGTTCTTCATCTCGCCACGTTTTAGAATATGCTAGCGTTTCCAAGTGATACTGACAAGGAAAATAGGTATCCTGCTCAATATATGGGTACCTATATTTTTTGCCCGAATTATCTCTTGTCTTCGTAATATCCGAAAGCGCGCCGATATGTAAAACGCTTTCAAAAGCCTTGAATGACGTTTCTCTAAACGCTCTCAGCTCATCGTCATCGCCATATCCAAGTAGTGCTTGGCAGGTATAATTAAGCAATAAAAGTGAAAATCCACTGTTTAAACCTAAATATCTATCTCGAAAACGTGCAATTTCAGGTGGAATATAGGAAAATTCCTCTTCTAGGATTTTGTCATTTCTCAAAGCAGTAATAAAATTTCTTATGATTTGGCTGTTCTTTGGTATCCCGTAGTTTGATAACAACCTAGCTGCTGCCTCGCCGTCCTGTAAGGGTGTTTCGTGCAATACCACATCACGCCATTTGCTCCAACTATGCATGCCTCTGCCAATATACCCATTGACTTTTACATAGCTTTCCACAAGCTTGTAATAAGGTGTCTGAAGAACCTTTTCCAACAGATTTTCTTCTTCCACTTTGTTGATATCTTTGAGAATCTCTTTATGTAAACGATATTTAATCACATCTCCGGCATTTTCAAGCAGAAAGTCTATGGATTTTGATAAATTCATTGATTAACCTCCTGGGACCAATAGTATGTTACCTTGACTTATAGCTTCATCCACAAAGCAGGACGGACACCACCTGTACATCTTCCATCGCTTAAGTTGCCTTTCAAGATATTATTTCCTTGGATACCAATAGTCCCATCCGTTCCCCAGATGTACGCTGCTTTTATATTAACTCGACCTGGAGATCGAAGCCACCACCACCAACACCACTCTGAACCCAACAGTCTTGCTAATCGTTTGCTATTGTTTTCATCTTTTCTTTCAAACCAATATCTTTGGTTTTTCCCCTTGTTATACAATTTGGATTTGCTATCCCCGAAATAGGTGCATACTTCATCAAGACTTAGTAAAAATATTCGATCTTGTGTGTCTTCTCCACCATAGGTACCATACCACTGATTGTTAGGATTTTTATTTAGCACTGGAATGATTCTTGCTTGATCAACCGTATTGAAGTTGTCATAAAATTCTCCATTAAGATATTTTCGTAAGGAACAGTCAGCCCATGTTATATCTATATATGTTTCATGGTAAGGACGTTGATCGATGATACAATCGGTTATGATTAAAGCCCTATCTTCTTTGATATCAAGTACTTTCCAATCGTTACTTCCAAATAATAACTTATCTCCTACTTGCATAGTTCTCCCTCCAAAGAATGTAACTAATCTAATAACTAAATCCTCTTTTGATAATTATATAAATCCATCTTTAGCCATATAAGCATAGAAGGTAATCCACTTATTTAGTTCACCTTTTAATAAACTCAATATAAGAGTATATCAAGCATGAGAATTTTCATCCCCTTTCTGCTTCATTCTTTTCTCGCGTTCTAGTTCAGAGGATTCCATCAGATGTTTTTTCACTAGTACTCGAAAAAAAACAGATATCTTCGAATTGCTCTAATCCATTCTCTTTTGGTATATGTATACTTTAAGTCAAACATGTAAATCCTCCTTATATTTAAATGAGTATTCCACCTGCTTTCACCTACATTTTAATTAGGCTTTTCCTACTTTCTACTTTATCATACTTCTTGTAGTGCATCAATTGATTTCCTATCATAGATTTCAAGATTTCAAGTCCATCCTATACCTCTCATTCTTGAGGGCAATGTTTGATTTAGAAAAGGAAGTGGGCCCCCACACCACATATGGAATATCAACCAAAAGCAGATAAAGGGAGTTGGGCTTAAGGATTTACTTATAACGATAATCCCTGAGCCCAACTCCCTTTCATCAAACAATCTTTTCTTTTATCTTATGGTAGAAGTATACTCGGAAGAAAATGATAATTTATCTTCCAAGTTCAATTATATTTGAAATAAGTGCTTTACATCTTCCACAATCTTTACCCGCACCAGTGATTTCGCCCACCTTTTCTACAGAATCAGCACCATCTTTTACAGCATCAATTACAGTTTGCAATGAAACTCCCTTACATCCACATACAGAGGTAAGAATTTTTTCAAGTTCACTTTTACATCCTTCACAAGTAGTACAAACATTTGTCTTTTCTTCTATTTCCTTTATTGTTCTTGCGCCTTCACACATAGCCATTCTAATTGCTATATAATCAACGTTATTTGTAGTACAAATCATTCTATTTCCTGCCATTTTCTTATCTCCTTAACTATCTAACATCATATTATCGATCTGTTTATCTATCATAAACGGAAATTAAAACCCGTTATTGTACTTGGGGCACTATCAACAATATCCTTAGCTTTCTTTAAGCCCTCATTAATTAATTCTCGAACCATTTTTATTACATTAACCTTATGTTCCTTATAACCTTCTCTAGTAAACTAAGATCGTTTAGCAAATTCTACAATAGCTACTGACATCTTATTAATTTCATCAACGGAGGCATTCACTTCTTCTGAAAGAGCAGCTTGTGTTTGAGCTAAATCATTTACCATAGCCATTTGTTTTATAATTGAATCAATAGATTCATTCATTTTGTTTAAACTACTTTCAATATTAGCTGTTGCTTGGGAAGAATTATCCGCTAGTTTACGCACCTCATTAGCTACAACTCCAAATCCTTTACCATTTTCACCTACACGGGCAGCTTCAATTGCAGCATTTAAGCCAAGTAAATTCGTTTGATCAGCAATCCATTTTATAAAT
Organism: Bacillota bacterium; assembly: GCA_023428885.1. Classification (GTDB taxonomy): domain Bacteria; phylum Bacillota; class Clostridia; order Lachnospirales; family Lachnospiraceae; genus Lachnoclostridium. The sequence goes on along the minus strand of JAEYWQ010000248.1, from coordinate 1,675 downwards.
TCTGAAATTTCTTTTGTTTCATCAGATAACTCTTTCACTTCATTAGCAGATTTCGTAGTCATTTCTTGTGTATGTGCAAGTTGTTGTGCCTGAATTGAGATTTCTGTAATAGCCCTTACAATCTCAGTAATAGATGCTGACAATTCTTCCATACGAGCTGTGGTTTCAACAACATTTTGTTCTTTCAATTTCAAATGATGAATATCACGAATCGTACCTGCCACACGAACAGGTATACCATTTTCATCTCGTGATACTATACCACTCGCTAAAAACCAACGATATTCACCAGATTTTAATTTTAAACGATATTCCGTTTTATACATTGAATTATTACTTCTATTATGCAAATAGTCTCCAAATATAGAAAATGTTTTATCTACATCATCTGGATGTAGTCTATCTGACCAAGAGGACATAACATTTGGAAAATCATTTTCATCTTTAAAACCTAACATCTGTCTTAACTGATCTGACCACCACCAAGGATTGTCAAAATTATCTGGATTTCCATCCTTAAATTCCAAATCCCATGGTGCTTCTTCTAACACCCTCATGATTAACTCATAACGTGTCATATAAGCATCTAATTCTTTACGATTCATTTCGTCTTTATGAATGTCTGTAATTACTGCAAGCATACAATATGGTGTGCCATCTTCACGACGTTTTGAATATCCATAGGTACGAACCCAACGATAACTACCATCTTTAAATTTCATTAAATGCACCATATCAAAAGGAGTTCTACCTGTATAATCCTGTAAGTGTGATCTAAGCATTTCATCGAGCGTTTGTGCAAAATCAGGATGAGTACAATTTAAAAGTTCTTTTAAATCATCTTTTAATTCGCCTGGACGATATCCAAGGAGTGTCTGTAGTTCTGGAGAAATAGTAAAACGATTTTTAGGACTATCATATTTGCTATCTTCTAGATACAATTCCCAAAAGCCAATTTTATTTATCTGAAACATCGTATCAAATTTGTGTTCTTGATGGCTTTCATATTCTTCACGTAAAGTATTTATCTGGTTAAAATTACTGATTATTTGTTGTAGCTGTTCATCTTTTGTTGTATAACTAATTTTGTAATTAAAGTTTCCGCTTTTTGCAGCTTGTAATTGTGCTTGACTCTCTTCAAGTAACTGTTGTAAATCAATTTTCTCTTTCGCACTTTTAAACATAATGGTTATCACCTCGTATATTATTTAGATACATACTAGTACCTTGATAATTATAAAATTTTGCAAAAGAAATAGAGACGCCCAAAGCTATATGGTAAAACACTCGACGTCCAGGCCAAATAATAACCATTTCACAAAGGAGATTCTCTTGATACATTTCGTTTACGCTATTTATAAGTAATATATATTGTTTCTCTCATTATCAAACCAAATTTGGCCAGTTTTAGAATATCAATACCTATTTATAATAATTATACAGTAACCATAATTTTAGAATCAATGGCAATGTCTGGAACGTTTATGCATATATATATTAAAATTAATTACAAATCAAGCCAATATATCTCGCAGCATTAGATATATTCGTTGAATGCAAAAGTAAATTCCGGTACAGCATAAACACTGGATTGTGCACGACTAAATTCTAGTTTTACTACTTAACAATTATCATCTTCTGGTTTATAATGATATAAATTACAGGTCGAAAATCA
>JAEYWQ010000153.1 GCA_023428885.1 Bacillota bacterium | reverse complement strand
TTTATAATAATCCCTAGTCAGCTTCTTAAAGTACATACGTACAATCGGAGAAGTGATAATTATTGGATTCTTACCTAGATTCTCTAATTTTTCCATTTCATCTTTTACAGATTTCATGATACTTTGCGTCTTTTCTGGGTCAATCGCAAGATAAGCACCTTGTTCTGTTTGCTTTACACTTGCCATAATCTCCTGTTCCACTTTTGGATCTAAGGTAACAACGGAAGTCATCTCGTTGTCTCCAAAATATTTATTTGAAATAGCACGTTTTAGACTTTGTCTTACATACTCTGTTAACACATCGGTATCCCTTGTTGTGGAAGCATAATCTGCAAGAGTCTCAAAAATTGTAATCAAATCCCTTATGGAGATACCTTCTCGTAAGAGATTCTGTAATACTTTCTGAATCTCGCCTACACCCAGTAGTTTTGGAACAAGTTCAGTAATTAGGGTTTGATTTGCTTCTGAAACATTATTAATTAAGTTCTGAACTTCCTGACGAGATAATAACTCATCTAAGTGACTACGAATCACTTCAGTCAGATGGGTTGCTATGATAGAAGGAGGATCAACAACGGTATAGCCAAATAATTCTGCTCTCTCTCTTTGGCTTTCTGTAATCCAGATTGCTGGAAGATGGAAGGATGGCTCAAAGGTTGGTATACCGGTAATCTCCTCTTCTACATAGCCTGGATTCATTGCCATATAATGATCAAATAAGATCTCCCCTTGACTTACTGGGATTCCCTTAATCTTGATTACATATTGATTTGGATTTAATTGAATATTGTCTCTTAAACGAATGGTTGGCACAACACATCCAAGTTCAAGAGCGATTTGTCGACGAATTAATACAACTCGGTCTAACAAGTCACCACCTTGATTTACATCCGCTAATGGAATAATACCATAACCGAACTCTAATTCAATTTGGTCTACCTGTAATAAGGAAACCACATTCTCTGGTCTTCGTATCTCTTCTGCAGCATTCTCTCCCTGAGAAACCTCTTCTTCCACACTTGCTACCTTAATCTTCTTATCAATAGCACGAGCACATAAGATAAGCACTAAGCCATAACTTACGAATACCAGAAATGGAAGTGGTGTAAACACACCCAGGAAAACAAGTGATCCACCTACCATATATAAAACCTTAGGTATGGAGAATAACTGCTTTACTAAGAGATCTCCGATATCAGCCTCTTTGGATACCTTCGTTACAATAATACCAGTGGACAATGAAATCATCAGCGATGGAATCTGAGATACTAAACCATCACCAATAGTTAGGATGGAATACTGTTGGAAAGCTTCTGAAGCACCAAGCCCTCCTTTTGTCATACCTATAATCGTTCCACCGACCATATTGATGATTGTAATAATTAAACCAGCAATCGCATCACCCTTAACATACTTAGTAGCACCATCCATGGCACCAAAGAAGTTAGCTTCTTCCTGAATCTTCTCACGGCGTTCTTTTGCTTGAGCATCCGTAATAGCACCAGTATTCAAATCCGCATCAATTGCCATCTGCTTACCCGGCATAGCATCCAAAGTAAAACGTGCTGTTACTTCAGAAACACGTTCTGAACCTTTATTGATAACCATAAACTGGACAATGATTAAGATAATGAATACAATGATACCAATCACGATATCATTACCACCAACAAATTTACCGAATTGAACAACTACTTCACCCGGTTTTCCATCTTGAAGAATCAACTTTGTGGAAGATACATTCAAGGAGATTCGAAATACCGTGGAGAACAAAAGTATAGCAGGAAAGGTTGACATATTTAGCACTTCCTGGCTAAACAGTGCATTGAACAAGATTATCATTGCAATGGAGATATTCAATGCCAACAAAAAGTCTAATAAAAAGGCTGGCATCGGTATGATTAAGAAAATAATGGCTGCCATTATATAGATCCCAATTGCCAAATCAGTCTTCTTCATCGGTTATACCTCCTCTCAAATCATGTATTCTTTCTAATGTATCGAATTTTCGCAATTATATGGCAACTATCTTTGCCAATTTCATCAGAGTTATGAATTCTTTATACCGTAGACATAAGCCAGTACTTCAGCTGCCATCTGATATAACTCTTGTGGAATTTCAGTTTCTAAGTCCACATTATAATAAAGCATTCTGGCCAATGGTTTATTTTCTACGATGGGAATGTTATTCTCTTTGGCGATTTCTTTTATTTTAGCTGCTAGATAATCAGCTCCTTTGGCAACTAGTATTGGAGCTTCTGATACTGCTCTATCATATTTTATAGCACAAGCAAAGTGCGTTGGATTCGTAATTACAACATCTGCTTCCGGTAGTCTTTGCATCATTCTTCTTTGGGAAGCTGCTCTCATCTTCTGCTTGATCATACCCTTAATTTGAGGATCACCTTCCGATTGTTTAAACTCATCTTTGATTTCTTGCTTGGACATTCTCATCTCTCTTTTAAATTTCATTTTTTGATAAAAGAAATCTGCGAATCCAATCAATAGCAATAATGCACTAACTTTAATCCCGAAATTAATTACAACGTCACCTATTAGTATAATGACCGTTGTTAAGCTTCCAATTTGATATAGTTTATACAACTCATCAACTTGGCCTTTGAATTCATTGTAAGCGATAAGACCAATCACTATTATTTTTAATAGGGATTTGATTAGGTCCATAATCTTATCTTTTGATAATATCTTCTTAAATCCGCTAATCGGATTAATCTTATTGAATTTTGGTTGCAAGGGTTTTCCAGTGATTTGCCACTTAACCTGTATCAAATCAATGGCGAATGCAACAAGCACACCAACGATTAAAACAGGCATGCATATTAGTAAAATATCGATTCCCACATCATTGATGATGTCAACACCTGTCCTAATGGTGAATTCCTCTTTTGCGTATATATCAATTAATTGATATGAACTTTTAAATCTGTCAATAAAGGAAGCTCCCACACTAGCAACAAAGATTTTTATGACGAGAAAAAATGCCATCAAGCCTGCTGACATCGTCAGTTCATGACTTCGTGCTACTTGACCTTCTTTTCTGGCATCCGTCAGCTTTTTCGTTGTTGCTTCTTCTGTCTTTTCTCCTCCAGGACCCTCTGCTGCAAAAAACTGCAAACGATAGGAAAAGGCTAGTGATTCATTCCTTATGTTAGAATATAATGGTTTTTCAATCATAGTGCTTAACCTTTAACCTTTCAGATAAGCAATTGAAGTCTTTAGCATCTTAACCATCTCTTCAAAGATAAAATCAGCAACAGCTGGAATCATCTTAACCACAAATAACAATACCAGTAGGCCTATGAGTACTTTCAGCTGCATACCAATGACAAACATATTCATCTGAGGAGCAACTTTAGCTAAGATGGCTAAGATAGTATTTACGATTAACAGAGCGGCAAATATAGGTAATGCAATTCGAAAACCGATAATAAAGTAATCTATTACAAATTCCAAGAAGGCTTGATAGATACTGACGTTAATCACCACATCACCAACTGGAATCACTTGAAAGGAATCTACCAGGGCTTTTATGATGAAATGATGCATATTCGTTATAAACATCATAAGCATCACTGCATATTGATAAAAGTTTGCAGTAATTGTTACCTGAGTACTATTTACTGGATCATATTCTTGTACCATAGAAAAACCGATTTCCATATCAATCATATGACCAGCAAAAGCCAAAATCTGCGAGCATACATTGGCGAAGAAGCCCATGATCAAGCCAGCAAGCGCTTCCTTAGCCACCAGTAGGCCAAACCCAATCACACCGAGATACACAAGTTTCTGATAAGGTAATATCTGAAATAAGACAAAAGCAAGTGCGATGGATAAGCCAATCTTTACTCTCTGCGGTACACCTTTTTGATTAAAAAATGGTGCTGTGTATATAAATGTCGATATCCTCACAAGAATACATAGAAAAAAAACAATTTGTTCCAGAGTAAAGGTCATCTAGTTATCCTTGTATAAAGTATCGGAAATTGTCTGCAAGATACTGGAAGTATTCAACAACACTTTTCATGATCCAGTTTCCAAACAGCATAATTACCACAAATACAGCGATAAGCTTCGGAACAAATGTGAGGGTTTGCTCCTGTATGGAAGTAACGGTTTGTAATATACTAACTACCAAACCGACTACTAGTGAGGTAATCAACATTGGAGCGGATACCTTAATAATTAGGTATAAGGTTTCTCGTAATAATTCGACTAATAGATTTTCATTCATCTTAACACCTACACCCTTCCGCTAATAGAACGTTTTTACAAGTTCGCCAACAATCAAATTCCAACCATCTGCCATAACAAATAATAATATTTTAAATGGCATTGATATCGTAGTCGGTGGCAACATCATCATACCCATTGACATTAAGGTTGAGGCAACCACCATATCGATTACGATGAATGGTAAATAGATTAAGAAGCCTATGATAAAGGCTGTTCTAAGTTCACTTAATATAAAGGAAGGAATTAATACAGTTGTGGGCACGTCATCTCTACCATCCACCACCGTGGTTCCAGAGATATCTAAAAATAATTTTAAGTCTTTTTCATTGGTTTGGTCAAACATAAAATCACGAATTGGCTCCAAGCCCTTATCAAAGGCTTCTTCTTGCGTGATTTTACCTGCATTCAAAGGCTGTAATGCCTCATTATTAATCTTCATAAAAATAGGTGACATAATAAATAACGTCAAAAACAACGCCAGACCAATCAATACCTGATTGGGAGGTGTTGTCTGTGTACCTAATGCTGACCTAATAAAGTGTAGTACAATGACTGTTCGAATAAAGGAAGTCATCATAATCAAGATGGAAGGCGCTAAGGTTATTACAGTCAGTAATAATAAGATTTGTAGGGTTGATGATAAAGACCCCGTTCCATCTCCTGTACTGTAATTAATTGAAAAATTATCACCGATACCATCAAGGGTAACACCAGGTGTTGGAGTAACCGTGCTTGTAGGTGTTATTGTGGTTGTTTCAGCAGCACTAGCCATAATTGGAGCAACACAAAGAAAGGTTAATATGATTCCTATGAGAAACATCATCATGACCAAACTGCGATTTCTTGATTTGTGCTTCTTTATAGTTATCATTTCATATCAACCTTTTCATCTGATTTTTTCTTATGAACCATATCTGACAAGATATGTTTAAAGCTTGCCGCTTCATTTGGCTTATTTTCTGGCTTTATAACCTCTTCTTCGGTAAGATGTGCAATAACAGAAACTGTATCCTTGGTGACTGCGATTACAACATATTGTTTTCCCATACGAATCAATTGCAAAAACTTGTTCTGCGTAATTCGATACGTATCGAGAACTGTAAAATTACTATGTTTCATTTGTGTTAACTGCTTACCACCAATAAACTTTGTTACGTAATAACATGCAGCAATAATTAATACAAAGATAAAGATTAGTAGGATCAATTCACCGATCCCACCACTTGTCGTAAATCCTGATTTTGCTTCTGGAAGCTCTAGCGCATCCGCTAAATCATCACTATAGCTAACTTGGCTTAACCACATTAACCAATCGCCTTCTTTACAGCCTCAAGCACACGATCTGCTTGGAATGGTTTAACAATGAAATCCTTTGCTCCTGATTGAATCGATTCAATAACCATGGCTTGCTGTCCCATTGCAGAACACATGATAACGGTAGCTGCAGGATCCCCTGCTTTGATTTTCTTTAATGCTTGAATACCATCCATTTCTGGCATGGTAATATCCATCATAACTAAATCAGGTTTAGTTTCGTTGTACTTCTCAATTGCTTTAAGGCCATTTTCCGCTTCTCCAGCGATTGTGTACCCATTTTTAGATAGAATGTCCTTAATCATCATTCTCATAAATGCTGCGTCGTCGCAAATTAAAATACTTTTAGCCATAATTGCTTCTCCTCGATATATATTTTTTGTACACTAGCTCCTGAGCATACCGTAGATAACTTTCGGTAGCGCTCAGGTAGGAAGTATGAAAAAAGTCTTACATGTTCTTTCTACTTTTCTCATTTGTGATTCATAATAAACTTCTTGTAAAGTTGCATTTTTATTTCACAATTTCAGTTACTCTGATACCAAATGCTTCTTCAATAACAACAACCTCACCCTTTGCCACATGCTTACCATTCACTAAAACATCAATTGGTTCACCTGCAAGTCGGTTTAATTCAATAATAGTACCTGGTGAAAAATCAAGGATTTCCTTGATGGACTTACTTGTTCTTCCTAATTCCACCGTTACTTCCAGTGGTACATCTAAGAGTAAGTCAATATTTTCTGTTTGCAATAACGGACTTTGCATTGGTACAAAGGCTTGAAACTGCGCTGGTGCTATATTTACATTCTGCTGAGCCATCATCTGAGGATATCCTTGTTGCATATACTGCATATCCATCATAGGCATACCTTGCATACTTGCCATACCTTGTTGCATTGATGGACTTGTCTGCATCTGTGCTTGAACGTTGGCTACAGAAGGTTGCACTGGCTCACTGCTTATAGGCTTACTTTCCTTCTTCGAACTCTTCACTTCTGTTTGAACCGAGGTTCCATTGGTATAACGCATAAATTGTTCATAAAGATCTCTCGCAAAATCAAAAGGATATAGTTGCATTAATTCACTATCAACAAGATTGCCAATTTCCATTCGGAAGGCAACTTTCACAAATCGTCCTTGTAAGAATTCTGCAATATCGCCGCCACTAACTAGCTCAGGTAAATCAATTAAACTTGCTTGTGGTGGGGATATATCTATCTTTTTCTCGAGCATGGAGGAAAGTGAGGTGGAAGCTGATCCCATCATCTGGTTCATAGCTTCACTGATTGCACTTAAATGCAAGTCATTCAGTTCTCCCTCAATATTACTTCCGTCTCCGCCCATCATTAAATCTGTTATTACTTTAACGTCTTTATCTTTTAAAACTAAGATATTATTACCATCGAGACCGTCTTTATAATAAATCTGAATAAAGACACATGGCCGGTCATAATCGACTACCAAATCATCCCAAGTCGCATAGGATACTTGAGGTGTGGTTATATTTACACGTTGGTTGACCAAGGAAGATAACGTTGTTGCTGCTGTTCCCATACTAATATTTGACATCTCACCTAAGGCATCGATTTCAACATCCGTTAGACTTTCAAGGGCAGTCGTTTCTTCTTCGGTACTTGTTCCCATTCCACTTAATAATGCATTAATCTCTTCTTGAGATAACATACCATCCATTGATTAACTACTCCTCCCTTATGATAGTTGATACTTTTACTGCATACGAGTCGGGAGAAGATCCGGGTAGGGCCGTAAACTTTTTAATATTTCCGACATAAACGCTCAACTCATCATTTACCTTCGTATCAAGTTTAATAATATCACCTTTTTGCAAATTAATAAAATCATTCAGAGAAATGGTACTCCGACCTAACACTGCTCGAATTGGTATTCGAGCTTTGGCGATTGCGACTTCAATGATATCTTTATAATTCGCATCACTCTTTGCTTGCATCGTGGAATACCAATATTTTGTATTTAACTTATCAATAATTACTTCCAAACATGCATACGGTAAGCAAATATTCATCATTCCTTCTACATTACCTATCTTGATATTCAAAGTAACAATTGACGCCATATCACTTGGTGAAATAATTTGTGCAAACTGTGAATTAGTCTCTATACGCATGAGACGAGGCTGTATCTTAACTACATTCGCCCACGGTTCGGCTAATAGATTTGTCATAACCGTCATCATACGTTCAATGATTACTAATTCAATCTCAGAAAAATCTCTTGATTTATCAAGAGGACTTCCACCCCCACCAAGCATTCGGTCTACAATGGAATATCCTATATTCTCTGCTAACTCTATGATTATGTTTCCCTCTAGAGGAGAGAAATCGATAATCCCTAATAATACTGGATTCGAAAGTGCATTGGTAAATTCCTGATACACTACCGCTTCCGAATTGATTACCTCTACCTGTACATTCTTTCTAAGGTAGGCAGGCATGTGAGTAGATAATAATCGCCCATAATGTTCGAATATAATATCTAAGGTACGCAAATGCTCTTTTGAGAACTTTGAAGGTCGATGGAAATCGTAATTCTTGACCTGTTTCTCACCTGTGTCTCTGAATTCATCTGCATCCAACTCACCACTGCTTAAGGCAGCCAATAAATTATCTATTTCGCTTTGGGATAAAACATCACCCATAGTCTAGCCTCCAACTCCTGTGATTTGATCTATTGAGCTACCCATTTACTAAATGTTATACCCATGATACTTTCCGATTTAAATACTTCTGTTTGTATTCTAGTAAGTATTTGTTCTTTTACAACATCCTTATTGGAAGTAAACTCAACGTAAGTTATCTTGGATACTTCATCATTGATGATTTCCTGAACTTGTCCATCATACTGTTCCAACAAACCATTTATCTTCTCGTAATCCTCTGCCTTCTTATTCAGTGAAAGCGAAGCCTTCACTCTTGCCATATGTTGCTTTCCATCTGTATCAGTAGCTAAGTTAATTGTCAATTCTTCTTTAACCTCATAGGATCCTATATCTTCGATGTCAATGGATACTTCATTGACTGCTTGGGATTCAAGCTCTAAATCAACGATTTGAGCCACTTTTGTTATAATGTTATTTGTTTGCTTAACTGTTGGCATAAAAACAAATAACATAACAGCAATGAGTGTTAAATTAATCAATGTTGCTGCTAGAATAATAATAGCAAGTATATTCTTTTTCATACGAAACCTCCATGTGCGAAAATCATTCATAAATCTGGCATCCATGCCATATTCTTTTGGCATCGCTAATCCGAATTCAACATATTGTAGATACGAATCTCAATTCTTCGATTTTTTGCTCTACCATCACTACTTGTATTTTTTGCGACTGGATCATATTCACCACGTCCAATCCATTCCAGATTTTGAGCAGGAATATTTTTTGCTTCCATCAGATATTCGGCTGCATTGATTGCTCTTGCAGCGGACAATTCATTATTGTTCTTATATTTACCTGATGTAACTGGAATTGAATCCGTATGTCCTATAATAGAGATACGATAACCCTTATAAGCCCTTAAGATATCCCCAATTTTTGAAAAGATAGGAATTGCATCCTCCATTAATTCTGCTTTCCCTGATTCGTATAGTAAAGAACCACTTACATTAATCATTACATATCGATATCCCTCTTCATCTGCTTGAATCTCAATATAGTCATCCAGATTATATTGAGAGCTCAATTCAGAAATACCATCGTACATCTTTTCCGTTGCTTCCTTATTTGCTTTCGCAATTTGATCTGCTAGTTCTAGCAGCTCTTCCCCTTCAGTATCCTCGGAAGTTTGGCCCATATTATTAAAATACTCTGAAAACTCATTCAATTGAGCAGCACCCATATTAATAAGTTGTCCTTGTCCAATCGATGATCCACCACCATCGAATACTGAAAAACTACTGGTTAGGGAAGCTACAACTTCTTCCCACTTCTCTTGGTCAACTGATGACATTGAAAATAGTAAAACGAAGAAACATAAGAGTAAGTTCATAAGATCTGAAAAAGTTGCCATCCATTCTGGAGCTCCTTTTTTAGCTTCTTCTTCTCTTTTTCTAGCCATTCACTTCACCACCCTCAGGATTAGCCATTTCATTTCTCTTGGCTGGGGATAAGAAAGATTTTAACTTTTCTTCAATAACACGTGGATTTTCACCTGCCTGAATGGATAGTAGACCCTCCACCATAACTTCTTTTAACATAATTTCTGTACTGTTGTTATTTTTTAACTTATTGGCAACCGGTGCACAGATCCAGTTAGCCAACATTGATCCATAGAATGTCGTAATTAATGCAACTGCCATAGCAGGACCAACCGATGCTGCATCATCTAATTTTGATAACATATTAATCAAACCGATCAGGGTACCAATCATACCCCATGCAGGACCCATAGATCCAAGGTTTTCCCAGAAGGAGATCGTTCCTTTATGTCGATCTTCAATGCATGTCAATTCAGTTTCTAAAATACTACGAACTAACTCAGGGTCTGTTCCATCTACGATTAAGAGTACACCTTTTTTCATAAATTCATCATCAATGGATGTTGCTGCTTCTTCTAAGGCTAATAAACCTTCTTTTCGAGCAACATTGGAAAGATTAATAATATTTGTAATTGTTTCTTTTTCATTCGATGGAATTGTCTTTAAGACCAAACCAAAACTTTTTATTCCACCTATGAAAGCTCCAATACTAGGGCTCATAGCAAGTACTGTTGCGAAAGATCCTCCGAAGGTAATAAAAATGGATGATATATCAAAAAACCCATTAATAGCACCAAAACCATCCTCGAAAACAATACCATATACCATCAAACAAAAGGCTACTATAAGTCCAACAATTGATGCCAAGTCCATGAATTCCACCTACCTGTCAAGTTTTCTATTTAACATTGTCGTCATTTTTCTCAATTGTCTGACACAAAACTTCTTTTTTATATAATTTTACTAGACTTACGACATTTTGTCTACTTTCTTTTACGAATATTTTTTTACCATTCGTTAGCGTTATTACAGTATCCGGTACCTCTTCAATCGTTTCAATCAAGTCGCAATTAAGAGTAAATGGAGTATCATTTAATTTTGTAAGATTAATCATTCGATCTCCTTCCTTATTAACGTGTTTGACTTGTCAGACACTACTACATAGTTATTAACAAACTTCCTGCTGCTAAAGGTTCCCCTCTAGCAACAGGAAGTCCCATCAATTATCGTTTCAAGTTGATTAACTCTTCAAGTAAAGTATCTGAAGTTGTTATGATACGAGAATTCGCCTGGAAACCTCTCTGGGTTGTAATCATCTCAGTAAACTGGGCAGAAAGGTCAACATTCGACATTTCAAGAACACCAGTTACAAATTTACCTCCAGATGAAGTAACATCTTCACCTATACCGTTAAATTCTCCTGAGTTGTTGGTAGCAGCAAACATATTATTTCCAATTGCTTCTAAGCCCGCTGCATTAGAGAAAGTTGCTACAACCACCTGTCCTAACAAACGGTTATCACCGTTGTCATAAACACCATAGATTTTTCCTTGCTGATCAATACTAACACCAGACATATTACCTGATTCTTTACCAGCTCCAGCTCCACTAGCTTTCGTACCCTTTGTAGACTCTACTGTAGTAGTTCCACTGTTATTAAACATGGTAATGGATGAAAAGTCCATAAAGATTTCTTTGAATGGACCATCCTCAGCAATGACACCTAAGGTAAAGCCAGTGGCATTATCATCACCGATACCCTTAAACTTACCGGTTGCGGTATCAAAATACAATGGGACAGGTTCTCCATCCATTGTCACTATACCGTTTTCATCGAAAGATGCTGCGAATTCTGCACCATCCAATCCAAATACAGCTGATTGAGTATTCGTTTCTTGGTATTCTACATTGCCATCTTCATCCACAACTTTCTTTACAAAGATAGAATCTCCCTTACTATCATAGATGTTATTCAAGCTTACCAGATAGCTACCGACATTCTCAGCTTCACTGTTTTGAACCAACTTCAATTCTGCATTATAACTATTACCTAAGTTATCAAAGAAGGATACAACAATCACCTTACCTTTATTTGTAGTAAGAGAGGTATCCATACTGTCGATATTACCATGAAGGTAAACTTGAGTAGTTGCCTCTGGTGCAGAATAGAGATTTTCTGGAGACATAATCTTTAGTGGGCTAACCCTATCTGCAACAGTCGCAGTTGGATCTTCTTTGCTTGGCTGCCAGCCCATTACGGTTGCACCAGTTGGAGTACATAAGGTGCCTGCAGCATCTACATTAAACGATCCTGCTTTTGTAAAGTAATTACCATTACCATTATTAACAACGAAGAAGCCATCACCTTCAATCATAATATCAAAAGGATTGTCTGTTCTTTGGGAACCACCTGTCTTTGTAATACTAGTGGTAATCGATGCTAAGTTTGCACCTAAACCGATCTGCATTGCATTGGTTCCTGCAGTGCCAGTCTGAACATTAGCTCCAGAAGCACTCTTTGTTGTTTGGTATAAAATATCAGAAAAATTAACTGAACTAGCCTTAAAACCAACGGTATTAACATTCGAAATATTATTACCAATTACGTCCATCTTTGTTTGATGTACGCGTAATCCGGATACACCGGAATATAATGATCTCATCATAAGAAATAACCTCCTATATCTTGTGAATGTTATTTCGGCTTCCATCATTCCACCGAAGACACCCCCATAAAGGTCCAGTGTTCATTCACATCACATTAAATCTAAGTGATAACTGCTCCATCAATGTTAGTAAAAACTCGATCTTCTCCATCGTTTACTGCTGTAACCACAGTTTTATTCTTTACATTCACGATAAATGCCATGTTATCCACCATGACAAGGGATTCTTTAATTCCCTTTTCACTTGCCATCTTAGCACCCGATTCTAATCTGCTTAATTGAGAGGCAGACAAATCTATATTTCTACTTACCAATCGCTCTGTAGCATGTTTTGAGAATTTCAATGCAGAGCTTTCACTTGCAAGTCTTTGTTGTTCTAAAATCTCCTGAAAGGACTTTTGCGAAGTAAGATTTACTTTACTTGTAGAAGTACTTGGTCGATTAAGATATTGACCGGCTGCTTGTTCGATGGAAGTATAATTTTTATTTACTTGATTCATCGAATTCGTTCTCCTTAACGTTACGCGGTCTGCTTGATACTATCAAGCGGTTTGAGTACTATTAGATCCTTCGTCGGTACTCTGTGAACTAGCTTCTGTTACTTTTGCTAATGTTGGCATCGCTGTTACCTTGGAATTCTTCACATTGATGGTAACTTGATCTGTAACCGTGGTATATAAGGAATCATTAAATACAAAGGATGGCTTATATTCTCCATCTGGAAGTAATGACATTAACTCAGAGCTAATAGTCAACTTATTCTTATTCAAGGAGAAATACTTAGGATCCACAATCTGATTATTGATCACCATTGCTATATCTGTTGCTACATAATCTTCTTTGCCAAGATTAACATCAAAACTTAAACTTTTTGGTACATTAGCATCGAACTCAAATTTTACTGCATTATCGATATTTGGTCTGTTTTGTTGTATTACATATTGGCTATCAATAACGCTATAGAGCTGATCCTGATCATATAAAGCACCATCCACTGATAACTTCACCTTACTTCCAGATACATTGATAAAATCTACCGTGCCACTAATATACTGAGTTTTACCATTGGAATCTGTAGTTTCCAGAATTACTTCCTTACCTACTAGAGTAAAGGCTTGTGATTTTTCAGAGGAAGAGGATAAGTTTTGTAATTGCTCTAATTGTGAAAATGTTGCTAACTGTGACACGAACTGTGTGTCTGTACTTGGGTTTAATGGATCTTGATACCTCATCTGAGCAACCAATAGCTGTAAGAAGGCGTCTTTGTCAAGATTACTACTTCCAAGTGATTGTGATTTTGTGGATGTAATCGCACTATTGGATTGTGCAAGAATACCATCCGTTACACTGGCAACCGCCATATCCTTTACCTCCTTTATGCTATATAGTCAAAATTATTACCATAGTCAGCTGAATCACCCTGGACTAGACTAGCTAACGCTTCATCTAAGAATTCAGTATCTTCAACATTCATGCGAAGTGTTGTTTTCTTACCCTTAGCTGCTTCTTGCTGATTGCTATTACTTTGGTCCATCTGGTTACTGCCTTCAAAGTTGAAATTTGATACATTAACTTCGATAGCATCCACTTTTAAACCTTGAATATTTAGATTTTCCTTAAATACTTGTAATTGACTTTCCAATGCTTCTTTTGCAAATTGATTCTGTGTGGTAAAAGTTGCTGTAAGCACACCTTCTTTGGAAGTAATATTTAAGGCGACCTTTCCAAGATGTTCTGGATTTAGTGTAAACTCCATGGAAGTTTGAGCCGGTTTAATTACTAACTTAATCTGCTCTAACACCTGATTCGCTATCTCTCTTATCTCACTTAGATGTGCAACCTGCTGTGAAAATTCAGCTTGAGTTGTCTTGGTTGAATTGACCATCTGATCAAGGAATTGATTACTTAGTTCCGTTTTTGTTAATCCTTGCTCTTGCTTTCTATCTCCATCCGAATTACTCTGTTCAGAACTTCCACCTTCTTGATGATAGCGTTCTACTGTAAAATCTATCAAAGATTCTGTAGATTCGCTACTCGCTGCATTGCTGCTTAGATTTCTTAGCTCTGCACTGGCTTCTTCCTCGATTGCTGCTATATCTTGTGCACTGTCAGTAAGGATTGCTTTCTTGGCATCAGCTAACATATTATCCATAAGCTTATTAACTTCGCCATCATTAGAAAATAGCTTGGTTATTTCCTGCTGTGTAATACCGTTCTGATCTAACACTCCTTGCAGCTGCTCTAGTAAATTGTTCCACTGCTGGCTTAGACCTTCATCCGTTAGTAAGGCCATGAAGTCGCTAGTACCTGCATTCTCTAGTGTTAACTGCTTTAATGCATCTGGATTTAACAGGTCTATCATCGTAAGTCCAAGTATTTCCATCAAAGATGCTAACTTTTCTTCAGAAATTTCAAGTGTATCCAGTACAATTTCCTTCACTTCGTTTACCATCTTAGCTGTGGTATTCAGTTTATCATCCGATTCCGTTGTTCTGCTAGCTTGACTTTCCTGTGTTTCTTCAATTTCCTGCTTCGCATTCTTAGATGTGGAGCGACTTTCTTTCACAGCTGCCTTGTCTCTTGAAATCTCTTTCGATT
Source organism: Bacillota bacterium (assembly GCA_023428885.1). Classification (GTDB taxonomy): domain Bacteria; phylum Bacillota; class Clostridia; order Lachnospirales; family Lachnospiraceae; genus Lachnoclostridium. The sequence goes on along the minus strand of JAEYWQ010000153.1, from coordinate 17,623 downwards.
CACCGAAAACTGTTGATTTCTTTGTATTACTCATGGCATTCTGAGAGTTCCTTGATGTAGTAGTCTCTGATACCGACTTATTACTTAATAGGGATTCAAAAGATATACTGTCTTTTCCTTTCACCAAAGAACTTTTTAAACCATTGCTTCCAGTTGCTTTCGTACTTGGAGCAAGATCCATAACATTACTTTTTATTGCTTGTCCTACTATCATTGATATCCTCCTTTCTTTCTTTTTTGGGTAGAAATCTACCTGATTCTATATCGACAAAAAACTACAAGAACATTAGACTCATTGTAAGCTTTGTACGATCGCATTATATTTTTCTTCATCCATATCAGCCATCTTTTTAAATATCTTGGCTACATATAATTGATCCATCTTATCAAGAATTGCTGCACTCTCTTCCGTTTTCATGCTAAGTAACACTTTTGCCACCCATTCTAAATCTGCTGTCATCTCTTCAAGTACCGCAGCAGCCTGGGAAGGTTTCATAGTTTTAACAATTTTAGCTTTCTCTATAATAGCCGCATCATATTGTAATTGTTCCAATACCAAACGATAGATTTCTTCTGCTGTGGTAGGGTTAATTTCCTCATAAAATGTCTTATACTCTTCAATGGATGGTGCTTGATCATTGAATACTACATTCTTATCAAACCTCTTTACACGTTCTTCAAATGCTAACTGTTGATCTTCAAACACTTTTAAACGAGTAACTTCAGCTTGTAAATCTGCAATCTGAGCTGCCAGATCATCCCTCTCCTGGGTTAGAGTATCTATTTGAACTTCCAGCTGCTTTATTACTTCTACTGCTTCTTTCAGATCCCGATATGGTAAATTTTCTTCATAGGCTACCTGTTCCTCTGAAACTGGTGGTAAAACCCATTTAACAACTGGAACATCTTTGATTGCAGGACGTAGAGAGGTTCCTATTCCACCAACATCAGCTCGAATTATCACGATAAGCAGAACGAACCAAGCCAGTAGTATGCCGAGAATCACCAAAGTAGAAAACAATACTCCACCTGACTTTTTTTTCTCTCCCATATCATCCGATTCTTTCTTCTTTGCCATTTTTGGTTCTCCTTCTTCCACTTGTTACTTATCTCTCAACCTTTATGGAATGCTGAAAGCTGACAAGTTCATCAATTTCCTTCTTCTCTTCCTCGTTCCATTCTATTACATACTCCTCAAACGCTTTTTCTCGTAGTTTTTCATGTATCTTACGCTCTTTCATGGCAAATTCCAATTTGGCCATAGCCAGATCGACTACCTGTTGCGCTTTTTTCACCACCTGAGTCTGAGTTACAATGAGATGTTTCATGGTTTCAATTGCTTCTTCATATCTTCTTATTTGAGTTACAAGCAGCCGACTCAACATCATTTCACGCAATTCATTCTCATAAATCAATTTTCTTTGTTGAAGTGAGTTGAGTTTTTCTTCCTCCTCATTCAAACGTTGTTTCGCAATGGAATAATTATTTTTTTCCTGCTCTTCGATCTTATATTTCAGGTCCAATATAATTTGCATCTGATACAAAAACTTCTTCATGTACCCTCCTTATGCAAAAATCTGTTCCAACATTTGAATGGTTTCATCAAAGGTAATCTTACAATCTACCTCTTGGCAAAGAAACTCTTCTACTGCACCAATCTTTGTAATGGCATAATCAATATTTTTATTGGAACCTGGCTTATATGCACCAATATTAATTAAGTCTTCTGCATCCTGATAGGTTGCTAATACAGATTTCAACTTACCAGCCAACTGTTTATGCTCCAGAGTTGCAATTGCACTCATAACACGAGAGATACTGGCTAAAACATCAATTGCAGGATAATGATTCTTGTGTGCTAATTTTCTTGATAGAATGATGTGCCCGTCTAAGATACCACGGGCTGTATCTGTAATTGGCTCATTAAAGTCATCACCATCCACAAGCACAGTATATAAACCTGTAATGGAGCCTTTTTCGCTATTTCCAGCTCGTTCTAACAATTTTGGCATTTCTGAATATACACTAGGTGGGTAACCACGGGATACTGGTGGTTCCCCAGATGCTAGTCCAATTTCACGTTGTGCCATGGAGAAACGAGTCAAAGAGTCCATCATTAAAAGGACATCCTTGCCTTGGTCACGAAAATACTCTGCAATTGCTGTCGCTGTCTTTGCAGCCTTCTTACGAATCAAGGCTGGTTGATCAGAGGTTGCAATAACTAGTACCGAACGTTTTACGCCTTCTTCACCAAGATCACGTTCTATGAACTCCTTCACTTCCCTACCTCGTTCACCAATCAAAGCAATCACGTTAATATCTGCCTTGGTATTACGAGCAAACATACCAAGTAATGTACTTTTACCAACACCAGAACCTGCAAAGATACCAATACGTTGACCCTTCCCTATGGTTAACAATCCATCGACCGCCTTCACACCAAGAGATAAAACATCACTAATCAATACACGCTCCATTGGATCAGGAGCCTTAGCATCTACAGGGTATGTGGTTGAATACTCTAATTCTTCTCCATTTAAAGGATTACCCAAGCCATCTAAGGCTTTTCCAAGTAAATGATCACCTACTTTTACAGACAATGGCTCCTCTAAATTAACTACCATAGAACCTACACCGATTCCACTGATGTCTTCATAAGGCATCAAGAGTAGACGGTCATCACGAAATCCAATAACCTCAGCTTTAATCCTTAGTTTTCGATCTTGTGATATAATGCAACATAAATCATTCAAGCTTGCATCTGGTCCTATAGATTCTACTGTTAGACCAACTACTTTCGTCACCTTACCCATTCGCTCTACATAAGACTTAGCCAGTAGTTTTTCAAATTTCATAACATCTATCATATGCTACCCCACACTAAGCTTCTTAAGCTTCTTTTGGCCCCGCTAATAATTTTAGATCTTGCACTAAATTCTTTAATTGTACATCTAAACTACAGTCTATAATACGACTGTCTGTTTCAATTAAGCATTGTGCACGGGTTAACATACGGTCCTCAATAATCTCAATTTCCGCATTTTCATTGACTTTCCATGCTATCTCATGTTTCTTAGAATGAACCATATCATAATCTTCTTTCGAAACATGAATCAGATAAACTTTGCTGCTTTCTATATTAAGCAATTCTTGCTCTAGCAGATATAGAATGATATCTTTTTTATCATCAAGAATTACTCCTGTAAATCGTTTGATATATGCAATCAATAGATTTGCAAAAACAGGTTCAAACTCTCTTACCTTTTTTTCATACTCCACAGCTAATTGTTGCTTATCTGCTTCGATATTCTTCTTTAGAAGGTCGATTTCCTTCATTGCCTTTTCAAAGCCTTCTTGATAACCAGTTGCATACGCCTCTTCTTTTATTTGCTCTGCGTTAGCATAAGCTTCTTTTCTTCCTTCCTCTAAGATGCGCTTTACTTCTTCCTTGGCTTCGTCTATGATTGCTGCTGCTTTTTCCACAACCAAAGCATCTGGTTGACCAACTTGATTACCTTCTTGCATTAACTGTTGATTTCTAATTAATTCCTCTTGTTCCTCACCGGGTATTTCTTCCACAGCAGAGGCAAATAGTCCTGGAACAAAGTCAATACCATCTCCTTGTTCAACATTGTTCTGAGGAGATTCCTTGATGTCAAGCAGTTCTAGATAATGTTTTATTTTTGCTTCAGCTGCAGCATTTGTGTCAACAATACGCTTATTCTCATCACTGTATCGAATCGAATAAGCTTTAATTAGATTAGACAACGATTTCGTCACCTCCACCACGGGACACAACGATTTCTGCTGAGTCTTCTAGTTTACGAATGATATTAACAATTTTCTGCTGAGCTTCTTCCACATCCTTAAGACGTACAGGTCCCATGAATTCCATATCTTCTTTAATCATCGCAGCAAGACGCTTAGATAAGTTATTAAAGATAAGTTCTTGAACTTCGTCTGTTGTACTCTTAAGCGCAATAGCCAATTCGTTATTATCCACTTCACGAAGAACACGCTGTATTGATCTGTTATCCAAGGATACAATATCTTCGAATACGAACATTTTTCTTCTAATTTCGTCTGCCAACTCAGGCGCATCCAATTCCAAGCTTTCCATGATGTGTTTCTCGGTACCACGATCCACAGAGTTTAAGATATCTACGATGGAATCCACACCACCTGCAATGGTGTAATCTTGATTTACCAGAGAAGATAACTTTCTCTCAAGTACACGTTCCACTTCTTTAATAACATCTGGTGAGGTACGGTCCATCTGAGCAATACGCTTAGCTACATCCGCCTGCTTATCCGGAGACAAGGAGGCAATAATCGTAGCAGATTGTGAAGTTGACAAATAAGATAGAATCAAGGCTATGGTCTGAGGATGCTCGTCTTGTATAAAGTTTAGTAACTGGTTTGCATCTGTTTTGCGAACAAATTCGAAAGGACGAACTTGTAGAGATGCAGTTAACTTTCCTAATACCTCTTTTGCCTTTTCTTCACCAAGAGCTTTCTCTAACAGATCCTTAGCATAGGAGATACCACCTTCTGCTATATACTGCTGTGCTAGACACACCTGGTAGAATTCTTCCAGTACAGCTTCCTTAGTACTAGGAGCAATACTTCTGGTATTTGCTATTTCAAGTGTTAATTGCTCTATCTCGTCTTCCTTTAAATGCTTAAAAATCGATGCTGAGCGTTCAGGTCCAAGCGAAATCAAGAGAATTGCTGACTTTTGAACACCACTCATTTCTGATATTCCTTGTTGCTTTGCCATAAACTACCTCCTGACTTTATCTATTCATCCTGCAACCAATTACGGAGCAAGTTAGCAACCGCATCAGGATTTTCATCGACAAATTTCTCTATCATACGTTTCGTTTCTGATTTTTCGCTAAATTCAATGTCATCTAAGGATTGGTTTTCCTTAGTTGTAGCAAGCAATTGCTCAACAGATAACTCCGGTTCAATTTCTGTTACTTCTACCGGTGACATTCCTCTAAATACCACAAATATTAATAAACCAAGAATCATGGCAAATAAAACTATCTTTAATATAAAGGACCAATTTACATCTTCTTTAGGAGTATCAATAAAGTTGGTTACCTCATAAATCTTAACTGATATGTTGTTTTCAGAGATACCAGTTACATCAGAAAAGAACTTATACCATTCTTCGTTGACTGCTACTTCAACTGGGTCAGAATTACGAAGAATATACTCCTCATAAGACATATCATTTAATAAACCAAGTGTCTCTAGATTTTCTTCTGTAACATCCTTTACCTTTTTTAACGCGATCGCTACTGAGGAGTTGTCAGAATTTACTACCCCCCAACTTTTCACTGTTTTTGTTAAACGTTCACTTGGTAAGTAGTTTATATTAATTTCTTCATAAGAGCTATTTCCTGAGTTACTTTCTTGTACATAATAATCCACATCATCATTAGAATCAGTACCAGGGATGTCTCCGCTTGCTGCTTGGTTTTCTGATGTAATCTTGTTCCAAGATTGATATAAGCCCTGTTCTTGACCTTCTGCTGCTATATATTCACGGAATTCTACCGTTTCCCTATCGAAATTAATGTCTAGATGAAAACTTGGTTCTACAAAATCAAAACCATTCATTAAAGCAAAGCGTGTTACTAAATCATTGTAATACGCATCCACTTGCTTCGTGTATTCTAACGTAGCATTAGCTGACTGTTCTTCATCATCTGCAGGTCCATTAAATAACAAATTACCATATTGATCAATTACCTTGATTTTATCTGTTGTAGCATTACCTATGCTATTTGCAATTGTGATAGCAATGGCTTCAGCAGAAGATTTTTTGAACTTATCGTTGATTGTTAAGAATACGCTAGTCCCAATATCTTTTTGTGTTTCTAAGATACTAGTACGAGTATCACTTGGTAAGTAACTAATACTCGCTTCTTCAATACCCTCTTGCTTTTCCAACAGTTCTTCTAAGTCACTCTGATAGTAAAGATGTAGCCTTAGCTGCTTGTCGTAATTTGTTGTACTCATATCATTTTCTAGAAGCTGCTCAATTGAAAACTTAGCTTTAGATTTCAAATCACTATCTTCAATGAGGTAAACCGCTTCTGTTTTTCTCTTGGCATCTACATCAATCGTGACATTATCACTATTTACCTTATATGCAATTCCCGCTTCCTCCAGCAAATCAACCGCTTGTCCGGCTGTTGCCACATCTTCAAATTGACCCAATTCTACGTATTCCGTCCTGCCGAGCAAGAAAATAAGAAGAGATAACAAAACAACAACCACGCCAACAACACTTATAATGATGACCTTTTGTTTTTTTGTATACTTCTTCCATATCTCTAGTAGTCTGACAGGTATCTGTTTAATTCGTTCCTGCATGTTTTAACCCTCTTATGCTAAAATTGTAATTGCATAATCTCTTTATATGCATCTAATACTGCATTTCTTACCGCAACGGTATATTGGAGTGAAATGCTGGCTTTCGCCTGGGCAACTTGTAAGTCATGTGTGCTATTGGTAAGCCCCATTGCATAATCCATTTCCGCCTGTTCCGCTTCTTCGGTATATGCATTTGTTTCCTGAATTAAGCCTAGCGCTGATTGGAACACCATTTCAAAAGTAGTATTACGATTTTCCGTTGTTTGCTCTGATGCTTTTAATATTCCTGTAGTTAAATTACTTGTCCCTATGGTAGAGCCAATGCTTGCTATATCCATGTTTTATCCCCTCCTACACCCTTCATTCTTTATTTACCGACTTCCAAGCCTTTTAACAGCATATTTTTTGTTGCATTGAATGCTGTCACATTTGCTTCGAAAGAGCGTGTAGCATCGATCAGGTTTGTCATTTCAGTTACTGTATTTACATTTGGATAAGTAACATAACCTGATTCATCTGCATCCGGGTGAGAAGGATCATATACGGTCTTCATTGCAGTTACATGATCTTCAACGATTGCTGTTACCTTAACACCGCTTCCATTTTTTTCTGAATTTTTACGTGTAGTTGCTTGTGATAGCAAACTTCCAAATTGGTTTGATTCTTGTTCTGCAAACACTGCTGTCTGTCTGCGATAAGGTTCTCCATTGGCATCCCTTGTGGTGTTTACATTTGCTATATTTTGTGAAATCAAATCCATACGAAGTCTCTGTGCTGACATCCCGCTAGCACTGATATTGAGTGCATTATAAAATGACATAATTACCTCCTACTTACTCTAACTACTAACGACCCTGTAATACAGTTCTTAATCTGCTAAATTCCTGTGTCATAGATTCCAGTAACATATAGTATTTTACCTGTGTCTCAGCAGAGCTTGCTTCTTCTGTATCAATATCTACGTTATTTCCATCAAAACGATAACTTAATTCCTTTTGATCTGTATAAATTGAAGCTTGTAACTTAGATAAATTCGCATTCGCGACCTTGCTATCCAGTGACCCGTCTCCATCTAGTTGTTTTTGTAGGTAAGATTCGAAAGTGACGTCTTTTCTCTTGTAATTCGGAGTATCAACGTTTGCAATGTTATTACTTAATACTGTTTGACGTAAAAAGCTAGCATCTGCTGCTTTATCAAGTACATTGATATAATTAAATGCATTCGATCCTATCATTTCAATTCCTTCCTCTTTTCTTTATTCGGAATCCATTCCTATGCTAACACCAAATCATTTGGAGCTGTTTTCTTTCATTCCCTTTTTTTACCATCTAACACAATATCTAGTAAAAATAAAGTTTAAATAATATATAAGCATTATATAATAATTCTTAATAAAAACACAAGATATATTTAAAAAATATGTTGGTCAATACAACAAATTGTAGTTTTATGTCTGTTAATCTAGGACCACTTTCCTATATTACGCAAAAAAAAACATCAATATCTTGATTTCTCAATCTATTGATGTTTCATTATAATCTACTTGCTTATTATTTCATCTTTTTTAATTCATCGAATACCACATCATTTAATACTTTAATGTAGGTACCCTTCATACCGGAAGATCTAGACTCGATTACACCAGCACTCTCAAACTTACGAAGAGCATTCACAATAACAGATCTTGTGATTCCAACTCGGTCAGCTATCTTGCTAGCAACTAAGATTCCCTCATTTCCCTCTAATTCCTCGAAGATATGAGTTATCGCCTCTAATTCTGAAAAAGAGAGCGTACTTATAGCCGATCTTACGATATGTACTTTTCTATTTTCTTCTGCATTTTCTTCATTCACAGAACGCATCATCTCAAGTCCAACTACCGTAGTACCATATTCGCTCAAAATAATATCGTCAATGGAGTATTGTTCTCTACTCTTGTATAAGAATAAGGATCCTAATCTTTCGCCTGCAATATCGATTGGAGTAATTATCGCTTGATAATCATTCACGCCATCAAACTCAAATCCTAGAGTAGCTAAATTCACATTTTCTTTTGTAGACAATATGTTAAGTAATCTTTCATTTAACATATTATCGATGTAGCCACCAACAGCATCTTTAATTAATTCCCCAATTGGTGCAATATCGACACGATTTTTGATACCTAAAACTTTTCCCTTTTTACTAATTACAAGTATGTTGGATTCTAGGATATCACTAAGAACTAAACAGATGTCATTGAATACAACTTTGTGTGAGTTATTATTATGCAATAACTTATTAATTTTCCTCGTCTTGTCCAATAATTGTACGCTCATTTAAGAACCCCCGTGACCTACCTTCTGGCCTTCTATTTGCATATACTAAAGTGGTATATTCTGCCTATGCGGCTATGACAATAATTCTAGCATAGTTTTTTTTAAAAAACAATACTAATATTGTTGTTTTGACGCACATTTTGCTTAATTTTTAAGATTTTTTTCAAATATCTATTTTTTTTGAAAAAGAAAGAGATTGCTTGCAGTTCACAAACAATCTCTAATATTTTGATTTGTTTTTACTAAATCATAAACAATAGCCGGTTACTCGCCTGACTTGTTCTTATTATAGCCACAATTTTCGCTAATACATACAAGTTTTGCACCCTTTTCAACCAATGCACCACTACATCTTGGGCACAATTCTCCAGATGGCTTTTGCCAAGACATAAAATCACACTCTGGATTATTCTCACAGCCGTAGAACCGTCTACCTTTTTTGGTTTTCTTGATGATGATGTCTCCACCACATTTCGGACAAGATACACCTGTTTTTTCAAAATATGGCTTTGTATTACGACACTCAGGAAAACCTGGACATGCGAGGAATTTTCCATGAGGTCCATATTTAAATACCATATTTCGACCACATTCTGAACAAATGACATCCGTCTTCTCATCTTCGATGGTGATCTGTTCTAATTGATTCTCTGCATCTGCAACTGCAATCTCCAAATCCGGATAGAAGTTACTCACAACAGTCTTCCAATTCACATTACCATCTTCCACTCCATCAAGTAAAGCTTCCAAATTTACTGTAAAATTAACATCTACTATGCTAGGAAATGCCTGTTTCATAATCTTATTAACGATTTCTCCAAGCTCTGTTACATAGAGATTCTTATTTTCTTTAATCACATAGCGTCTTGCAATAATGGTTGTAATTGTAGGCGCATACGTACTTGGTCTACCAATTCCTAGTTCCTCTAACGTTTTAACCAATGATGCTTCGGTATAGTGAGCTGGTGGTTGCGTAAAGTGTTGGCTTTCATTCAAATGGTTTAAAAATAATTCACTTCCAGATTCTAACTTCTTTAAACTTGTGCTGCTGTTATCCTCTTCCTCATCTTCGTTCTGATATACTGTCATAAAACCATCAAAAACACGTTGTGAGGCAGCCATTGTAAATCGATATCCATTTCCATCAATCTTTGCAGATTGAGTTTCATATCTAGCTGTTTGCATCCTGCTTGCAACAAAACGTTTCCAGATTAATTGATACAAACGAAATTGATCTCTGCTTAGAGATTCTTTGATTATCACAGGAGTCATCTCAATATAAGTTGGGCGAATGGCTTCATGTGCATCCTGAATCTTCTTGCCAGTTGCTTTATTCACATCCACTGTTGTTACAAACTGTTCTCCATAATTCTCTTTAATATAAGCTCTTGCAGAAGCATCCGCTTCGTCTGATACTCGAACAGAGTCGGTACGTAGATAGGAGATCAAACCAATGGTCCCATGTCCCTTCACGTCGATTCCTTCGTATAGCTGCTGCGCTAATCGCATTGTTTTTTGTGTCGAGTAATTTAAAACCTTTGCTGCTTCTTGTTGCAGGGTACTTGTGGTAAATGGAAGTGGTGCTTTTTTTTGACGTTCACCGTTTTTTACCTCTGTAATCTTAAACTGTCCACCCTTTAATTCACTTAAGATTGCTTTCATCTCATCTTCCGTTGAGATTGTAAGCTTTTTATCGGCTTTTCCATAAAACTTAGCAACCAAAGGCTTCTTCTCGCCTTTCATGGCAAACTCAGCTTCCAAATGCCAATACTCTTGAGGAACAAATGCATTGATTTCTTCTTCCCTGTCACAGATAATACGTAAGGCTACAGATTGCACACGTCCTGCGCTAAGCCCTCTCTTAACCTTCGCCCAAAGAAGTGGGCTGATACAATATCCAACCATACGGTCCAGCATTCTTCTTGCTTGTTGGGAATCTACAAGATTCATATCAATCTCTCTAGCTTCCTTAATGGAATTCTTAATCGCATTTTTCGTAATCTCATTAAATGTGATTCTGCTTGTGTTCTTATCATTAAGCTTTAAGGAATGTGCTAAATGCCAGGAAATCGCTTCTCCCTCGCGGTCAGGGTCAGTCGCCAGGTACACTTTATCTGCTTTTTTTGCTTCCTTACGAAGCTTTGCTAACAAGTCTCCCTTCCCACGTATTGTTATATATTTAGGTTCATAACCATGTTCAAAATCAATCCCCATGTGACTCTTTGGAAAATCACGCACATGCCCATTCGAAGCTAACACTTCATAATTCGCCCCCAAAAACTTCTTAATCGTTTTGGCTTTCGCGGGTGATTCCACAATAACTAAATTTTTTGGCATCGTTTTCTCCCCTCATATGTTTCAGAATTAAACTTTGATTATCATATACTATTTTCACATTGCTGACAAGTAAAAATTTCTTTTTTTTAAATATTTCATATTTTTTCCTATTTTCATTATAGATTCTGAGAAATATTATGAGTTTCTACTATAAAAATATGCAGGATAGATTTTATTTGATAGTTAGATTAGAAAATACAGGCATTAGCTTTCGAATAAGTTTATGTAATATTATATTATATCCCCATCCTCTATTTATATTATTTTAGAATCTTTGCTAATAACTCTCTACATACTTCTTATTTTCCCACTAATAATCAATCTTAAAATAGACGTAAAAATCTATTAGCCATTTCATCCTACCCCAGTGAAACTACTTCAAGCAAGCTGAAAGATGACAGGCGGACATGTCAGCTGTCCGCCTGTCATAATCTTTGCTTGTGAAATCACATAGTATACTTTGTTCCACATTCTTTTATTTCATCCTATTACTATAAGAGGGGAGACAGTTCCCCTCAATAAACTATGGTTAACTCATGTAACGCTCTCGTAGCAGCTACATAAAGTAATTTAGCATTTGCATCATTTAGAACTACTCTCCTGGATAGGTAGGTGGCCTTTCAGCTGTTTCTGAACACTGATAGCCTCCTCTTCATCTTTACAGATAACTGCTATCGTATCATAACCCTCTTATAACCATTCCTTGATCTTATCAACCGCAACAACCTTTTTTTGTCAAGCAGTATAAAGATCATTATATTGCCTAAATTTCTTGGGTTTTATTCCACAAAACACCTAATAGTTATAGAAGTCTGAATTGTAACTCCTTTCTAAATAAGATTTTATCAATTTTATCAATTTTTCAAAGATAAAAATTAATACTAGACTTTTATTTACAGATATGTTAAAGTTGACAATGAAATATAGGTAAAAATAAGGTCTGTGATCAATTCACAGACCTTTTATTATTCATGACAAGTGAGGCAGCTTGCTGATTGTATGCGTGCCTCCCCAAAAAGTATCGACTAGTGAAAGGTGACATCATAATGTATACAAAGCAAGCATTAAAGAATGCAATTAGTGAAATGGGAATTCAATCCACAGATACCTTATTAATCCACTCCTCTATGAGATCCATTGGTGCTGTGGAAGGTGGCGCTGACACTGTCTTAGATGTCTTTATGGAATATCTCGCAGATGGTCTACTGATACTACCAACACACACTTGGGCAAATATGAACGAAGTACATAATGTATATAATCCAGCAAAGGAGCCTTCGTGCGTTGGTCTTCTTACCAACCTCTTTAGAAAACGAGAAGGTGTTTTTCGTTCCCTTCATCCAACTCATAGTTTAGCTGCCTTTGGCAAAGACAGCATTGACTTTCTTAAGGGGGAAGATAGGATAACAACCCCATGTTCTCCTGATGGCTGTTATAACCGCCTAAGGGAGCGTAACGCTAAGATACTTTTATTAGGAGTTAACCATAGTCGTAATACTTATCTACATTGCGTCGAAGAAATACTACAGGTGCCAGACAGATTCACTCCTTCTCCTGTACAATTTCAAATTGTAATGCCTGATGGTAGCTTAAAGACCAGTCATGTATATCGTCATTATAATCCCAAAACTGCCCATATCTCACTAAGCTACAACAAATTACAGCAAGCATTCTATGACAGCAAAGCAGCAAAGCAAGTAAAGTTTGGAGATGCTTTAAGTATTCTATGTGATGCAAATAAATTATTCGAAACGACCAAACAGATCTTATCTCACAATCTGAACTCTATCATTGAATTAGACCAGATACCAAGTGATTGGTGGAAATAAATAAAAAAAATATAAGAAAATATAAAAGGAGTCAGCAAGCAAGCTTTCTCCTTTCTTTTTCTTCCTTATATCACAGACATAGTAACATATTGTTTTAGTTCGTCCACCTTTTCCTTTGTTGCTGACTTGGTACCCACCGTGGTAACAGCACCGGCAGAGGTCGCAATTCCTAATTTAATAGTTTCTTTCATCGGAAGGCTTAAGTCGATCCCATAAGCCAGGGCTGCAACCATTGCATCACCTGCTCCGACGGTGGAATGAGCTTCTACCTTAAGCCCAGGTGCTATGATAGTTTCTTTTGGCAATACAAATAATGCCCCCTCACCTCCAAGGGAAATAGCAACGGTACCAATACCTTTATCTAGTAATTTTCTTCCCATTAAGGCTAAATCATCGATGGATGCTCTACCTTCAAAGTTAAAATACTCTTCTAACTCAAAACGATTTGGCTTGATGTAATCAGGCTTCGCCTCTATCCCTTTTGCAAACAATTCCCCATCCGCATCTAAAAACACTTTGGCTTTCTTGCGTTTCACAATCTCTGTGATTTTACCATATATTCCACTATCAACACCCTTTGGTATGCTACCTGCTAAAACAAACATGGTATCAGAATTAGCCATACTCTCTAATTTCATCAAAAGTTCATTGACAGCAGCTTCTTCAATTACAGGACCAGGCTCATTGAATTCTGTCACCTTCCCCTTAATATCAAGCACCTTCAGATTGGTTCTGCTTTCCCCAGACACCTGTATAAAATCCGTCTTAATTCCGAGTTTTTGTAGACTATCATTAAGGATTCTACCACCGTTCCCGCCCAGAAATCCGGTCGCAATCGTCTGCCCCCCTAAGTGATGAATGGTTTTTGATACATTAATTCCTTTCCCCCCAGGATCTTGCACAACCATCGTAATACGATTCAATCCTCCATAATGGAAGTCACCGATATCTACTGTTTTGTCGATTGCTGGATTTAGAGTAACTGTAATAATCATTGGTTTCATCCTCTCTTACGATAAACTCAAATACTTCACATCCTTCATGAATAAGATTACAAACCATGAAACAATGGAATGTTTCCCTTTTCAAAAAACTTCCCATACATCATAATCTCAATCAATCATCGTAAAGAATATATACTTATTCCTATTATAAACTTAGCGCGTGTTCTAAGCAAATCAATTATGATAGAGAGAACAAATTCTCCTCTAATGAAAGCTAATACTTTCTTTCTCTCTTCGTCTATTAATTGGATAAAGCTATCATAAAATTAAGATAGCCAGCAAACGTAACCCATAGTAAATACGGTATCTGTAACAGCCCAGCAATCTTATTAATTCGATAAAATTCTAGGATCATCATAAGAATCATTACCCACAGTACAACTAAAACCATGAAAGCAAGCCAATAATCTTGCATTAAGAAAAAGACAATCGACCAAGTAAAATTAATGACCAGCTGGGCTCCATATAACTGTAATGCTTTTTCACTATTTGGATCTTGTGATTCATATATGATATAAGCTGAAATGCCCATAAGAATATATAGAATCGTCCAAACGACAGGAAAGATCCATCCTGGTGGGGATATAGATGGTTTCTCTAACGCCTGATATACATCCATACTATTTCGAGTTAAAAACCCTGCTAATCCACCAACTAGCAAACTAATGGAAATACTTCCTAATAAAGTTTTCCAACTAATTCTCATTACCAAATCACCTCCACTAAAGTTTATTCACAGAATAGTAAGCTATTCTTACTTCTTTGTAGAAGGTGTTGGAAATTAGCACAAAAGACAGAAATGAGTACACAATACGTGTCTCATCTCTGTCTTTCTATCAACTTATAAAATGATATCTTTCAAAATCATTCCATCCGATAAAAAATTACTTTGTGTTATAAAGATACTGGTTTAAGATTGCTTCTAACATTTCCTGACGGCCAGAGGTATTCTTAGTAACACCATGCTCTAATGCATAAGCTTCTAATTCTTTGAATCCTACTTTACCTTCAATGATGTCTTTACCAAGCCCTTCTTTGTAGCTTGCATAACGTTGATCTTTGAAATCTTCTAATACGCGATCCTGAATCAAGGCTGCTGCTACCTTTAAGCCATGAGCAAATGCATCCATACCAGCGATGTAAGCTAAGAATAAATCATCTTCCTGGAAGGAAGCACGGCGTACCTTAGAGTCAAAGTTTAAACCACCCTTATCAAAGCCGCCTGCTAATAGGATCTCGTACATAGCAAGTGTTGTATCATATAAATTAGTTGGGAACTGATCGGTATCCCATCCAAGCATTAAATCACCCTGGTTAGCATCAACGCTACCTAAGACACCGTTGATACGGCACTGATTCAACTCATGTTGGAAAGTATGTTGTGCTAATGTTGCATGGTTAGCTTCTACGTTAATTTTAAAGTAGTCTTGTAAGTTGTATTTTCTTAAGAATGCTAATACAGTAGCTGTATCAAAATCATACTGATGTTTGGTTGGTTCCTTTGGTTTTGGCTCGATTAATAATTGTCCAGTAAAACCAATCTCCTTCGCATAATCCACTGCCATCTGCAATAAACGAGCAAGGTTATCTAATTCAAGTCCAGTATCAGTATTAAGAAGTGTTTCATATCCTTCACGTCCACCCCAGAATACATAGTTTACGCCACCAAGATCCTTGGTAATTTCCATTGCCTTCTTGATCTGAGCAGCTGCATAAGCAAATACAGTTGCATTGCAAGAAGTACCTGCACCATGAACAAACTTATCATCACCAAAAGCGTTGGTAGTTCCCCAAAGACACTTAATTCCAGTACGATTCATCTCTTCTTTGATAACTTCAACAATCTTATCTAAGTTTTCATTGGTTTCTTTTAGAGTCGCTGCTCTTGGTGCAATATCTGCATCATGGAAACAGAAAAATGGAATCTGCATCTTATCCATGAATTCAAAGGCTGCGCGAACACGGCTAATCGCTTTCTCCATAGTATCCTCTGTCTGATCCCATGGACGGAACATAGTAGCACCACCAAATGGGTCATTTCCCATATAAGTTAAGGTGTGCCAATAGGACATAGCAAAACGTAATTGCTCTTTCATTGATTTTCCCATAACAATTTCTTCTGGATTATAGAATTTAAATGCAAATGGGTTCTTACTTTCCGGTCCTTCATAATTAATTTTCTCTACATTAAAATATGCCATATGATTTTCTCCTTTTAGTTTAGTTATTAAACTATAATAATAGTAGCATATATCTTGAAAAAAATCAATCTTATTCTTAACGGATACCATCTTATTTTAAAACACCTATCGTCTAACTCAAAATCGCTTGATCTACCTAAAGTCTTTTCATGCAACTCATCCTTGTAATCTAAGTAGTTACTTTCAAACATATTGTTTTGATATTGCACATACTCTTTCTAGCCTAGCTTCCTTGCGAAACCATCCATTAAGTATAGCAGAACTTTTCAACAGCATCATCGTTGTTTCCCTTCCCTATCACAAAACATTGCTTGTAACATTGGATTCGACAAGCTCTACTTGTGACATAATGAATCTAATTCACTTATTACTCTTCCTGAAGAAGGGAGACTAAATAAATCATGGCTAGTTCAAATTGATATTTAGTTTAATTAAGCATATTAACAAATAACGAATTACAGACTATAATTAATAAGTAGTAGGATAGCTTCTATTATAATGAAACTATTTAAAAAAAGATATGAATTTATTGTAGAGACATCTCTTTATAGTTGAGCTATAATCTAAAGTAGATATATCTCTTTACTAGTTGAGTTATAATCTAAAGTAGATAAATCAAGATAAAGATATCTTTTTGATAATTGAGTATAAATCTAAAATAAAGGTATGTCGCCTAAAGTTGAGCTATTTAGTTAGGTTAAGATATATCATTTAGAATAGAAAAAACATATTAAATAGGAGGAATTATGTCAGGATCAGTTTATGGGAATAGCTTTATGATATCAACATGGGGAGAATCCCATGGAGTCGGAATTGGCGTGGTGGTTGATGGATGTCCAGCAGGCCTAGCCTTAAAGAAAGAAGATATACAAGTTTATCTGGATCGAAGAAAACCTGGTCGAACAAAATACTCAACTCCAAGGAAAGAAGATGATCGTCTTGAGATTCTTTCTGGTGTCTTTGATGGGTACACTACGGGTACTCCAATATCTCTTATTGTATATAATGAGAATCATCGGCCTTATGACTATTCCGATATCGCGAAATTCTATCGCCCAGGACACGCGGATTATACTTACGACCAGAAATATGGTTTCCGCGATTATCGAGGTGGTGGACGTTCCTCTGGAAGAGAAACTACTGGAAGAGTTGCAGCTGGTGCAATCGCCATAGCAATCTTGAAGGAACTTGGGATTTCAATCTATACTTATACAAAATCCATCGGGAATATCTCCATTGATTACGACAAGTGTCAAAAGGAACTAATTGAAACAAGTCCGCTTTATATGCCAGATTTGGAAGCTTCGCAAAGAGCAGAGGACTTAATTCAAGAGCAGATGGATAACCATAATTCCGTGGGTGGTGTCATTGAATGTATCGTTTCTGGTGTTCCTGCAGGAGTCGGACAACCAGTATTTGATAAGCTAGATGCTGTACTTGCAAAAGCCATTATGTCCATTGGCGCTGTCAAGGGATTTGAAATTGGCGATGGATTTGCTGTTACAACAAGTACTGGATTTGAAAATAATGATAGCTTCCATTA
>JAEYWQ010000139.1 GCA_023428885.1 Bacillota bacterium | reverse complement strand
ATATTATCCACTTCAACTTATGGAGGAAGAGGATGAGGAAGAGCCTGTTGTTGATACGAAAGAAGTAAGGCAAGATGTTACGATCACAAAGGATGAATCTATGCAAGTTAGTGTGAATGGTGAACCTACCTTCATTTCTAAAAAGCCTAAGAATATACTTGTGGATATACTTGACGTGTATCCGTTTGATCTAACAGTTGCGAAAGGTACTACGGTTGTGATTAAACGTAACGGAGAAATTGCAGATTTTACTACCCCAATTATGGAGTTCGATGATATTGCAATATATTGGGCCTAGACGCTTTTGCTCCGAAGGGAGAAAGTAAATGGATAATGAACTACAGAGCTATCGATATAAAATATCTAAGGCACAAATGATATTGTCTCTGATATTACTTGTCTACATTCTACTCCAAGTCTTAAGTCACCAAATCGCGTTGAACGTAGGTTGGGGATTAGGAATGGCGATTAGTCTAGTAGTCATAGACACATGCCTTTATCTAGTAAAAAGTGAATACTATCTAAAAATGTGGTTTGTCCTTCGTGCAATTGAGTTCATCATAATCTCAATCGCTTTAATAGAGGCGAACTTGAACATTAGTACCTTAATGCTAGGAGTAATCTTGATACTTACCATCTTGGGCTTCCTTATGAAAAGTGATTTTACAGATACGTATGCTAGAGGTATCACGATCATTTTCTTAAGCATTCCTTTTGTTTTATATTTAGTAGGATTGTCGATCATAGTACCAATAAATCAAAATAAGTTTTTCGAGTTGCTTTGTGCATATGCGGTAATTATCATAGCTGTCATAAATATTAGTGATTTAATAGCACAAGTGATAAATAATACCGATAAAAAGGTATTTGAACTTCGTAGGTTATCAGAGAATATGAATATGACCAATGAAGCTTTACGGGCACAACAAGAAAAAGTAAAGCGAGCAAATGAAGAACTTGGAATTCAAAAAATTAAACTAGAAACAGCTTATGAGAAGATTAATAATGCAAATGCAGAAACCACAATTCAAAACCTAATAATGAAGTATATATCCTCTTCTCTAGAGATTACGACTCTGCTCAATCTGATTACGGAGTCAGTCCTAGAAGCCATTGGACTTGATTTATGCGCAATCTTAATACAGCCGGGTATTGCTGGAAACGAAGAGATTTTGTATCGTATTCGAACCAGACTTGATGATGAATCCAAAAACCTTCTCAGCAATAAGATCTCACATGGCTGTATGGAAGAATATATTCATGCAGAGGGGACTTATATTGATAATAATGTGGAAGAAGAGAAGTATTCTTTTTTATCAAATCGTAAAGTAGGATCTTTATTGATTGCACCATTGGTGAGGGAGAAGCATGTGATAGGAGCTCTTATTTGTGGAAAATCGCAGTATAATTTCTTCCATGACAATATCATGTTCTTTGAAA
The DNA here is from genome assembly GCA_023428885.1 of Bacillota bacterium. Lineage (GTDB taxonomy): Bacteria > Bacillota > Clostridia > Lachnospirales > Lachnospiraceae > Lachnoclostridium. The sequence goes on along the minus strand of JAEYWQ010000139.1, from coordinate 2,761 downwards.
CGGTAGTAACTCAGCTTTTAATAGCGATTCACAATGCAAGTCTATATTCTAAAATGCAACAGATGGCAATAAGAGATAGTTTGACTGGAATTTATAATCGTGGACAGTTAAATGTATTGGTGGATCAATATTCGAAAGAAGCATTGGAGAAAAAAACACCTCTATCCATAGCTTTGTTTGATATTGATCATTTCAAAAAAATTAATGATACCTATGGACATCTCTTCGGTGATGAAATAATCAAGGAGATTGCAGAATATGCTCAGGATATAGCCGTCAAACATAACGGAATTGCTGCTCGTTATGGAGGGGAAGAATTTGTATTGGTATTTCAGAATAAGGACCTTGGGGTGTGTACGGAAATTGTGGAAGAACTCCGCCAGAGGATAGAAAAGATGCAAATTCCATATGAAGGAGATATTGTAACCGCCAAAGTAAGTTTTGGTCTGGCTTCTTATCCAGAAACCTGCAAGCATATTAGAGAATTACTAAATCGTGCCGATGCTTCTATGTATTATTCAAAGCGGAAAGGCCGAAATCAGGTAACAATTGATAGTGATGAGGTTCAAGAAACGATAAAAAAAGAAAAAAAGTGATATAGAAGTGGATGTCGCAAAGTTAATGATTTTGCGACATCCATATTTCATTGCTTGACGAAGTGTGCGAATTTATTATATACTTATCAAGATTTAGAAATAACACATAATAGATGTATAGATATACTAGGAAGGATGTAATATTATGCGTTTATGCAGTATTGCGAGTGGGAGCAGTGGTAATTGTATTTATGTTGGAAGCGACACCACCCATATTATGATTGATGTTGGGGTAAGTGCAAAACGCATTGAAGCTGGGCTTGCTTCCATTGGTGTGGCTTGTGACTCCCTTGCTGGAATATTAATTACTCATGAACATAGTGATCATATTCAAGGTCTCGGTGTAATGGCGAGACGTTACCATATTCCCATCTATGGAACGGTTGAAACTTTGAATGCGATTTTAAAACAAAATAGTGTAGGTAGAATTGAGGAAGGATTATTAAACTATATTACTCCGGATGTTGCATTTGAATTAGGAGATATCTTAGTAGAACCATATTCGATTTCTCATGACGCAAGCAATCCTGTTTGCTATACCTTTAAAAAGGATGGAAAAAAGGTTGGAATGGCAACTGACCTTGGACATTATACCGATTATACAGTGGATAAATTAAAGGATTCTGAGGTCTTGTATCTAGAAGCTAATCATGATGTGAATATGCTCATGGTAGGTGGGTATCCTTATTACCTAAAACAAAGAATCTTAGGGGATCGGGGCCATTTGTCCAATGATACTTCTGCAAAATTAATTTGTGAATTATTGAATGATAAATTACAGCATATTATTCTTGGCCATTTAAGTAGGGAAAATAATTATGCAGAACTTGCATATGAAACAATTCGTTATGAAGTGGAACAAAACATAAGCAAAAATGCGACGATGCCGAATATAATGGTGGCAAACAGAGACATTGTTTCTGAGATGGTTATGATAGATTAGATGAGGCTGGAACACTAGTTGTAATTCTCAAGGTATTAATAGCTACAAGTATATAAATTAAGGTTAATTTAGAGGAGGACATACAATGAAAAAAACAATTATTACAGTCGTAGGCCATGATCAAGTAGGTATCATCGCAAAGGTTTGTACTTACCTTGCGAATAATCATGTTAATATTCTTGACATCGCACAAACCATTGTATCTGGTTACTTTAATATGATGATGATTGTTGATGTGAATGAAGCAGAAAAGGATTTCGGAGTTATGGCTTTAGAATTAGAGCAAATTGGTAAGGGAATCGGAGTTATTATCAAAGCTCAGCGCGAAGACATCTTCGATATGATGCATCATCTGTAGAAAGGATATAATCTATGATCAACTTTAATGAAGTAATTGAAACGAATAAGATGATTGAGAAAGAAAACCTAGATGTTCGTACTATAACATTAGGAATTAGTCTCCTCGATTGCATCAGTAGTAATCTGGACGAATTAAATCGTAACATATATGACAAAATAACAAGAGTAGCAAAAGATTTGGTGGCTACAGGTCAGCAAATTGAACTTGAATTCGGTATTCCTGTTGTAAATAAAAGAATTTCCATTACGCCAATTGCATTGATTGGTGCATCTGCTTGTAAAACATGTAGTGATTTTGTCAGCATCGCAAAAACCTTAGATAAGGCAGCAAAAGAAGTAGGAGTTAACTTCATTGGCGGATATTCTGCCTTAGTATCAAAAGGAATGACAAAGTCCGAGCGTTTATTAATTGAATCTATTCCAGAAGCACTTGCAGTGACTGATCGTGTATGCAGTTCCATCAATGTGGGTTCTACAAAGACTGGTATTAACATGGATGCAGTAAAGATTCTTGGTGAAATTGTTCTAAAAACTGCAGAAGCGACTAAGGAAAATGATTCTCTTGGCTGTGCTAAGTTGGTTATATTCTGTAATGCTCCAGATGACAATCCATTCATGGCAGGTGCTTTCCACGGTGTAACAGAGGCAGATGCTATTATTAATGTGGGTGTTAGCGGACCAGGCGTTGTAAAAACTGCACTACAGGCAGTTCGTGGCCAGGATTTTGGAACACTTTGTGAGACAATCAAAAAGACTGCCTTTAAGATTACCCGTGTAGGACAGTTAGTAGCAAGAGAAGCAAGTAAACGAATGAACATACCATTCGGTATTGTTGATTTATCCCTGGCCCCAACCCCAGCGG
>JAEYWQ010000136.1 GCA_023428885.1 Bacillota bacterium | reverse complement strand
TGTTATCACACTATTTGTGTGAAAACAACCCCGTCCCCTCTGTCAAGTCCTAATCCAATCCAGCTGTTAGGCCTAGGTATTTGAACTGCTACAATTCTAGATCAGTTTCTTTAATTTTTCTTTATCTAGAATATGAATGTAACCTCTAGACTGCTCAAGAATACCGTTGGATTGAAAAACTTTTAGCATTCTTGATACAACTTCTCTGGCACTTCCAATGTATTTTGCTATTTGCTCCTGGGTAATTTGCAATTTAGTTGATTTTGTTTTTGTTATTTCGTCGAATAGAAAGATTGCTAGCCTCCTGTCAAAGCTCATGAAAAGGATTTGTTCGAGAGCCCACATGACGTCGGAGAATCGTTCCACTGTATTCTTGTAGGCAAAATTTTCTACATAAACATTTTGACTGCTGAGCTTACTAAATGTGGAGATATTAATTAGATATGCGTCTGTATCACTATCAGCATCAATGTGAACTTCAAATGTTATACTGTTTAATATACAGGAAGCTGACAAAACGCAGACATCACCTGGTGATAATCGGTATAAGGTTATTTCTCGCCCGTCCTCTGATAAGATATAGATACGTAAGCCACCAGTTTTTATTAATAGGACACCAAGACATTCATTGTCTGCACTATGAAGATTGAAGCCCTTGTTATAGGAAACTCTTACGATATTGCTTTGAAGCAGATTGATTTCTGATTCACTTAATCTATCCCAAAAAGTGAGATGGGTTTTTACATATGCTAATTCATCCGTTGAAATCATATAAAACCTCCAATCATAATTCTATTATATCAAAAGAAATAGAAAATTCAAAACTAGAAATTCTATTGATCGTAGTAAATTTTGTTTTTGGACAAAATCATATATTTAGATATGTAATTAGACAATTTTAATTCGCATATTAAATAATCTGATAAATAAGCCGATATATGAAGTATATAGTAACTTGTATATAAATATACCTAGTGTAAATGGATTTACATCAACGGAGCAAGGAGGGCTTGAATATGAATACAAGAGTATCCATGGAAGAAGAAAACATCAAAGTAAAGCCACTAAGCTATGAATTTATAGAGGAACATCTAGATGAAAGAGTAAGTAAGATCTATGAGAGATATCATACTGGCAAGACTATCATTCTGGATGATCTTAGATATCTGTGGCTGAAAGATCCTGAGGGTTGTAAAAAAATCACGAGATCCATCATTGAGGCAAAGTCTGAGCAAGGCGAAGTCAAAGAGTCTGACAGGAAGCAGGATGTTAACAATGATGAAGATATCATAGCATTTTCAAAGAAGACAAAAGATAAATTTGCACAGGAAGATTATGGTGAAGAGCTTTCGCGCTCTGATTCTCTAGAAAAGTCGCATCTATCACAAGTGAATATGAATGACATTATAGGCTTGATGAAATTGGAACTTGAACATATGAGTCATAATGATTTGATAGAGATGTGGAAGCACATCAATGAAGCGTTGATGCTTAAGAACATCGGAGATAAGATGAAATACTGGAATGATACCTTTGATCAGAAGATTATGGTCTATACTTATGAAGATAAGAATAAGTTTAATACATTAGCTTAAGTGATTGATTTATTATAAATAGAAAAATATAAAATTTAGTAAAAAATGTTTGACAAATGCTAAGTTGTTAAATATAATGATAAAAAAAGAAGCAAGGGCGCTATAGATATTTAATCTATAGGGCTCTTTTTTCTTTTAAAAACACAAAGATGTGAATGAATTGATAGGCGACAGTTCATGCACATCTTATTTTTTTAAATAAAAGGAGGAGATTTATGTATTCATCAGCTAACACAATTTGGGTTTTGGTTGCCGCAGCTTTAGTATTCTTTATGCAGGCTGGATTCGCAATGGTTGAAACAGGTTTTACAAGAGCAAAAAACGCAGGTAATATTATTATGAAAAATCTTATGGATTTTTCGTTAGGTACTCCAATTTATTGGTTACTTGGATTTGGTATTATGTTTGGTGGAAGTAGTGCTTTTATTGGGGGCTTTGATCCGATGATCAAAGGAGATTACTCAGCAATATTGCCGAGTGGTGTACCTTTGATGGCATTTGTTATTTTCCAAACAGTTTTCTGTGCAACAGCAGCAACGATTGTATCGGGTGCTATGGCAGAAAGAACAAAATTCTCATCTTATTGTCTCTATAGTATGATTATTAGTGCGGTTGTATATCCTGTATCTGGTCATTGGATCTGGGGTGGTGGCTGGTTAGCGGATATGGGCTTCCACGATTTTGCAGGATCAACAGCAGTTCATATGGTTGGTGGTGTTGCATCACTCATTGGTGCTAAAATATTAGGACCACGTATTGGGAAGTATGATAAAGATGGAAAACCAAAAGCAATTCCAGGTCATAGCTTAACCCTTGGTGCTCTTGGTGTATTTATTCTTTGGTTCTGTTGGTTTGGTTTTAATGGCGGTTCAACAGTAGCTGCAGAAGGTGATGGAGTTCTTGAATCCATGGGTAATATTTTCGTTACTACCAATATGGCAGCAGCAGTTGCTTCTATCACTGTTATGTGCATTACATGGATTCGCTATAAAAAGCCAGATGTTTCCATGACATTAAATGGTTCCCTTGCCGGATTAGTAGCAATTACAGCAGGTTGTGACTTGGTATCACCACTTGGAGCAGCTATTATTGGTCTCCTTGCTGGCTTTGTTGTAGTATTTGGTACTGAATTCATTGATAAAGTATTAAAAATAGATGATCCTGTAGGTGCAATTGCAGTTCATGGCCTAAATGGTGCTTTTGGTACAATTTGCGTTGGTCTATTTGCTCAAGAAGATGGTTTATTCTATGGTGGTGGTGCTAAATTATTAGGAACACAAGCTCTTGGTGTAGTTGCTGTCGCAGCTTGGGTTACAGTTACCATGACAATAGCCTTCCTAATTATTAAGAAAGTAAATGGACTTCGAGTTTCCAGACAAGAAGAACTTGAGGGACTTGACGTTCATGAGCATGGCTTAGTAAGTGCATATGCTGATTTTACAACTTCCTTAGGGTTAGATTTATCAAGCCAAGAGGCAGAGTCTTCTATCACAGGTTCTGTTCCTGTCAAGGATGCAGTTCCTGTTACTAAGGTTACGAGGGATAGTGAGCATAAGGATGCAAAGATGAGCAAAGTTGTAATTATCGCTAAGCAGGAAAGATTCGAAGTATTAAAGAAGGCGATGAATGAAATCGGTGTGACAGGTATGACGGTAACGAATGTTCTGGGTTGTGGAATTCAAAAAGGTTCAGTTGAGTATTACCGAGGTGTTCCATTAGAGATGAATCTACTTCCAAAGATACAGATTGACATCGTAGTGTCCTTAGTTCCAGTAGAAGCGGTTGTAAAAGAAGCTAGAAAAGCTCTTTATACTGGTAATATTGGAGATGGTAAGATCTTTGTATATGACGTAGAGGATGTAATCAAGGTTCGTACTGGAGAAACAGGATTTGATGCACTTCAAGGTGAGGATTAATATAACATATGTAAAATAAATAAAACCACCGGTTATGCCGGTGGTTTTATTTTCTTAGGAAAGCTTGTTTAATCTTCTTTATCTGATCTTTATTTCATGTTCTTATTTGTCATTCGATAGTCCAAACTTGTCGATGAAGTGGAAAAGAAGGGACAGAATCATACCAACGATACAAGCAAGAACCATACCTTTTAGTTCAACTTGACCAAACTTTAATGCAACTCCAGAAAGACCGACAACGAATACTACAGATGTCAGTGTTAGGTTACGGCTACGGCTAAAGTCAACCTGACTATCAACCATAATACGAATACCACTCGCACCGATCATACCATATAATAAGAAGGAGATACCACCAAGGACTGGTCCAGGAATTGTTTTAATGAGCTCTGCTACAGGGCCTACAAAAGCAGCAATGATAGATAGAACTGCCGCTCCTCCAATAACTCGAACAGAATATACTTTCGTCATTGCCATAACACCGATGTTCTCGCCATAGGTAGTAGTTGGTACGGAACCTATAAAACCGGAGAGCATTGTGGAGAAATTGTCAGCGAATAAGGAACGATGTAGACCTGGGTCTTTTAAAAGATCTCTTTCGATAATTTTTCCTGTTACAATCTGATGACCAATATGTTCGGAAAAGATTACTAGAATAACAGGAAGAATCATTAAAATTGCTTCAAGTTTAAAGTGTGGAACTTGGAAATCTGGTAATTGAAAGACATCTGTAGTGAAAGCAGCTTTCACATCAGCTAAGGTTACAACCTTTGTAAGAAGCGCAGTGATATAACCAGCAATAATTGCAATTAGTAAAGGAATAACAGCAAAGATTTTACGGAAAAGAACATTTCCAAATACAGCAACACCTAAAGTGACAAGGAACACGATTACGTTTTTGAGCTCAATTGGTGCATCAGCTGTTGGAATAAGTTTGGCTGTATTAGCAGCGGATCCTGCAAGTTCCAATCCAATCAATGCAACGACTGGACCCATAGCTGCTGCTGGGAGAACAATATCGATCCATTTGGTACCGAACTTATAAACGATGAAGGATAGGACACATCCTAAAAAACCTACAGCAATAAAACCACCCAGGGCATAAGAATAGCCCCAATTATCGATGACAAGGCCTGCAGGTGCTAGAAATGCAAAACTTGAACCAAGATATGCTGGAGCTTTACCTTTAGTGATTAATATAAATAATAGTGTTCCAATACCGTTCATTAAAAGTACAATGGCTGGATTGATTTGAAAAATCATTGGAACTAAAATCGATGCACCAAACATCGCGAACATGTGCTGTAGAGACAGCGGTAGCATTAGCTTTAGTGGTACCTTTTCTTCAACTTGAATAATCTTTTTCGTTTCCAAAAGAAATCCTCCTTAAATTATTATCTCGAAAATTATAGCATAAACTTCGACACATTTCTACAAGAATTTTTGATAATTAGCAAATTTTTTTATTTTTTTTTGAAGAATCACGAAAATACTTCTTATTACAACTACTTTATTCAAATTACTTATTAATAACATAAGTTATTCTTAAAATATGACGAATAAAATAACCACTCGGTTAGCTTGTATGAATAACCGGGTGGTAAATGGATAATTAAAAAAGTACTACTTCGTATTGATCTGAACATTAGGAATGATACTACCTGGATTCAACCAGTTGTGTCAGATGCACTTCCTGAGAATATTCTGGACGGTCAAGAAAATGAATACTAGCTGTGTCCTTTATTGTATTCACCTTTTCAATATAGATGTTACTTCCTTGATAAGTAACATTAGCCATTTCTTTGGAGGCTACAATTTCTTTTGCTCTTTTACTATCCATAATGACAACTCCTTTTACTTGTAATAAAAGTAGTATCTGTCATTCTTATAATATTATTGATGGTAATTACAAGGGAAAATTAGTTACTATTTCGGACTTTGAAAGCTTCGTTTTTTAACTTTTGATAGCCCAACGTAATTTTGCAGAGCGAGCTCGGCTATTAGAGATGCATTCTTCTGCGCTTGGTCGGATTGCATCAGGAGATATCTCACGATAGACACCAGCTCGTAATAAACGTTGAAAGGACTTTTTCACAAGACGATCTTCTCCGGAATGAAAGGTTAGGATTGCAACACGTCCATCTTTTGCAAGGGCAGCAGGAAGCTTCTCAAGAAATTCATATAACACCTCATATTCATTATTCACGTCAATTCGCAAGGCTTGAAAGCATCGTCTGCAGGCTTTTTTGATCTCATCAGGTCTTTCTTTTTCTGCTATGAACTTTAAGCTGTCTTTGATAATTTCATAAAGCTGAGTTGTTGTTGCGACCTCTTTTCCTTTTCTAATTTCATTTACTATGGAACGAGCGATGATAGCTGCATTAGGTTCATCAGCATTTTCAAACAAAAGACCTTCTAATTCATCTTGGGAGATGGTTTTAAGACGTGAAGCTGCGGAGATTCCTTTATTAGGGTTTAATCGTAAATCTAGAGGACCTTCACTCTTAAAGGTAAATCCTCGATCAGGGTTGTCAATCTGCATAGAAGAAACTCCTAAATCTGCCAACACAAAATTCAAGGGTCCAGATTCAGCCACTACTTGATCGATATTGGAAAAGTTCATGTGCTTGATGGTTAAGATATCAGGACCATAACCAAGTTTTTCTAATCGATCACGCGTCCGTGGTAATTCAATAGGGTCTTCATCGGTTGCATACATATGTCCTTTGAAATCTAAGCACTTTAGCATCTCTAAGGTATGTCCTCCATAACCAAGAGTTGCATCTAAGCCAGTTTGTCCAGGTTTAATCTGCAAGAATTCTATAATCTCTTTAACGCAGATGGAGCGGTGCATACCAGCAGGTGTGCTACCTTTTTGTATTACTTTAGCTACGGCATCTGTGTATTTATCTGGTTGCAGTTCTTTATATTTTTCATTAAATTTCTTCGGATGAGTACCTGAGTAGCGTACTCGTCGTTGATGTTTCGCTTCTTGATTATCCATATTATTTTACCTTTTCTTTTTTGGTTAACACGTAATATAAGTATTATTAGTATTATGAGTTTTATGATACCAAAACCATCAGGTAAAAGCAAACATTATAGTTTATATATAGTACAAGACATACAATAAATTCTCATTGCATTTCCCTGTATTACATACTATAATTGTTAATTCAAAATAAAACTTAAGAATTCCATCTGGAATGTAGAAATGGTGAAATGCCTGCGTCAGTGTGAAAATAAAAGTATAATTTCACGCAAGAGCTTGCAGGTTATGGAAAGGTATGGTTAATTTTATGAGTGTTATACATAAACCAATATTTGAATATGAACGTAGAAAGGATTTTCCTGAGAAACTTGCACAGTGGATTGGGGATGTTTTTTATGATATACTCCCTGAACATGGTTATGAAATAAGAGAGGAACAAATTTATACAGCTTATCAGATGGCAGATGCAATATGTAAAAACAAGCTGCATCTGGCGGAAGCTGGTCTTGGAACTGGGAAAACCTTTGCCTATTTACTAACAGCCATTGCTTATGCTCGATTTACTAGAAAGCCTGTCATTATTGCCTGTGCTTCCACAGCACTTCAAGAACAACTGTGTGGTGACCATGGAGATATAAAGACATTATCAGACTTGCTTCAATTGGATGTAGATGCCAGAATGGCCAAGGACTCTTACCAATATGTATGTGATTTTAAAGTAGACGAAAATAAATCTAAAGTAGAGAGTTTGTCAGAGGAAGAGGCACTTGAGATAAATCAATGGTTGGGAAAAACAAAGCGTGGGGAACGTTCAGAGGTTCCACAGGTTCCAGATCATATATGGAACTATATTGGATGGGATGAGGGAATGTCCTGTGATATGTGTTTAGATCGAGGTTTTTGCAAGTTAATCAAAGCAAAAGAGTATTATAGAGGAGCAAAAGATTTGATCGTGGTGGATCATGATCTGTTTTTTAAGGATCTCTGGACTAGAGATGAGTTGATTATGGAGGGGAAATTACCAATATTGCCAGCCTATAGTGCTGTAATCTTTGATGAAGGTCATAAGATTATACTCCCTGCAGCCATGCAAGCTGGACAAAAGATAAGAAAAGAAGAAATAGATGCGATGATTCATAATATTGAGCAGGTTCATGGTGTTCGAGAAGCTGTGTTAAAAAGTGCTGCTAAGCTAGAAGAAGTGACGGCCTCATTCTTTGAAAGTCTAGATCAGTTTGCAATCCTGGATGAACAATCACAGCGTTATGAAATTCCTTATCATCCTATCATATCTCAGCAAGCAAAAAATCTACGAAATGTACTTGATCAGTTGTTAATGGAATTACAAATTGAGCAGGAATTATATATAGAAGCACTTCCGATTAGCTTGATTCATTCCTATGAGAGCTTAATCGACAAATCAAGCTTAGCTTTGCATAATTATTGCAGAAATGAAGGGATGGCTATGCTTGCCTGGATAGATAGCAAAGATCAGAGCTTTTGGGTGGTACCAAAGGATACAAATAAAAGCTTGCAGAAACAACTTTACAAGAAGAGTATACCTGTTATATTAACCTCAGCTACTTTAAGTAATGACGGAGATTTTAATTATCTGATCAGAACGTTAGGACTAGGTAATCCATCTCACTCCACCGTAGGGAACTCTTTCGAAATGGACAAACAAGTAGAAGTCTATCTACCTATGGGTCATAAAACAGAGAAAAGAAGTGTGAGCTATGCGGACAATATCGAGAGATTATTGTACTTGTTAAGAAAAAATAATGGTCGGGTATTGGTATTAGTAAACTCAAAAAAAGAAGTGCAGAAAATTCGTAAAAGTATACAAAATCAGAAGTTTCCATTTCAAGTATTGTGGGAGGATAAAGCCGAAAGAGGTTATCTGATTCGAAGCTTTAAGGAGGATATTACTTCAGTTTTAATAGGGTATGACCTCTGGGAGGGGATTGATGTACCTGGGGAAGCGTTAACTATGGTTATTATTTGGCAATTGCCATTTCCAGCCTTAGACCCACTGATTCAGGAACAGCGAAGAGAAGCAAAGAAAGCTGGCTTAGATCCAGTAATGACGGTGGACTATCCCGAAATGGGATTGAAATTAAAGCAAGGTTGCGGAAGGTTAATCCGCACCAAGGACGATTATGGGAAAATAGTTATAATGGATTCTGTTTATGATCAAGCCTATGAGAATTTCGTGATTGGAGCGCTTCCACCAGATGTCATTGTAAAAAATTTGAATGACTTAAGGTAAAATGTAATAAATAATTTTTCTTTGCATAATTCAAGACTTTCTTAGAATACTAATCTTGAATTATTAATAGGAAGGAGATTTATTATGTCATTAAATCATTTAGAGCTTCAAAATCTTCGCCACATTATAGGGGCACATGAGAATACTTGTCAGAAACTAGAAGCTTATGCACAAGAAGCTCAGGATCCACAAGTAAAGTCATTTTTTCAACAGTCCGCAAAATCTGCTGAAGATACCAAACAAAAATTAATGTCATTTTTGAAATAGGAGGATTATTATGTTACAAGATAAAGTGATGGTCAACGATGCGCTTGCCATGGAGAAGAGCAGCCTTACAAACTATGCTAAGGCGATTACAGAATGTTCCAATGTTCAATTAAGACAAACACTGCAACAGATTAGAAATGATTGTGAAACTTCACAATTTAATCTATACACAATGGCAGAATCTAAAGGTTTCTATCAGAGAGCTTTGGATTGTGATGCAAGAGAAATTCAACAGGTAAAAGACCAATTAACGTCTAATTCCTAAAACCAAAGTTGACTAAAAATAGTTAATACTATATGATGCTTATTAAGCCACCCGCCTCAAGAGAATGTAATCATTAACTTCGTGGTAGGTGGTTTTTTATATCAAAGCTTGGAGGTGAAATATGAATAATAATATACAAATCAAAAAGGAACTTGTGATTAATCATAGGAAGTATTCCTATTATGATATCAGCACACTTCAACACCTTGGAATCAATGATGTATCAAGATTACCATATAGCTATAAGATTCTGTTAGAGTGTGCTCTTCGAAATTATGATGAGGAACTAGTCACCTTAGAACACATTAAACGAATTGCGACATGGTCAGGTGTTGCAAAAAATGAGGATCTTGCCTTTCTTCCAGCTAGAATAGTTCTGCAGGATTTTACAGGAGTACCAGTGGTAGTGGATCTGGCAACGATGCGGGATAAGATGGAGGAGATGGGACAAGATGCTAGCAAAATCAATCCATTGATACCAGTAGACTTAGTAATTGACCACTCCGTAATGGTGGATTATTCGGGTAGCAACACTTCGTTGAATTGTAATGTTGCTCTTGAGTTCGAACGTAATACCAAGCGTTACGAATTACTGAAATGGGCTCAGAACTCCTTTGAAAACTTCCGCGTATTTCCTCCTTCCATCGGGATTATACACCAGGTAAATCTTGAATATCTAGCTAGTGTCGCAAGGGTAAAGGAGGAAGGAAAAGAAACTGTAATCTATCCAGATACCTTAGTTGGTACAGACTCTCATACTACGATGATTAACGGAATCGGTGTTCTTGGCTGGGGTGTTGGTGGAATTGAAGCAGAAGCTTGTATGTTAGGCCAGCCATATTACTTTATTATGCCAGAAGTCATTGGGTTTGAATTAACTGGGAAATTAACGCTTGGAGTAACTGCAACTGATTTGGTACTTACCATTACGAATATACTACGAAAGGAAAAAGTAGTAGGAAAATTTGTTGAGTTCTTTGGAGATGGACTAAAGTATATCAGTGTTGAGGATAGAAGCACGATTGCAAATATGTGCCCTGAATACGGAGCTACTTGTGCTTATTTTCCTGTAGATGATAAGACCTTGGATTTTCTTAGAGCAACAGGACGGAAAGAAGAACAGATACAATTGGTAGAAGCATATTATAAGGCACAAGGAATGTTTCAATCACAACATTCGCCAAAACCTATATTTACGAAAGAGCTTAGTTTAGATTTATCCACTGTAAAAGCTTGCATTGCAGGCCCGAAAAGACCACAGGATCAGATATTATTGACTCAGCTAAAGAAAGAATTTCCTGAATTTATCAAGGCACAACAAGCAAAATCTAACAGCTTGGAAACTGCTAAAAACAGTCACAACTCGGCTGAAATCAAATATCCAGATGGATCAACTGAGCATTTAATAGCAGGCTCCATTGTAATAGCGGCAATCACTAGCTGTACCAATACTTCCAATCCTTATGTCATCATGGGTGCAGGCTTGCTTGCCAAAAAGGCGGTTGAGTGTGGGTTAAGAACACCACAGCATGTAAAAACCAGCTTTGGACCTGGTTCACTGGTGGTTACTCAATATCTTGAAGACGCTGGCCTTTTACCATACATGGAACAACTAGGCTTTCATGTGGTGGGCTACGGCTGTACCACTTGTATTGGAAATAGTGGACCTTTGGATGCTAAGGTTGAGGATGCGATCAAGACACACGATCTACCAGTGGCAGCGGTGTTAAGTGGAAACCGTAACTTTGAAGGCCGTATCCATGCACTTGTTAAGTTGAATTTCTTGATGTCTCCGATGCTGGTCGTTGCATTTGCTCTAGCGGGGAACGTTAATATTGATATGGAAGAAGAAGCAATTGGCTATAACAAAGAAGGAAAACCAATTTATCTAAAGGATGTGTGGCCAAGTTCTAGTGAGATTGAGAGCATGGTTCGTAGCTTTGTAAAGGCAGATATATATCTAGAGAAATACAAGGATATTACTCATTCTAATCGATTTTGGAACCAACTTCCTGAGAGCAATAAGGGAATATATCAATGGGATGAATATTCTACTTATATAAAAAAACCACCGTTTTTTGATCATTTACAGAAGGAGATTACTGAGCTTGCAGATATTCATGGGGCTTATGCATTGGCTATCTTTGGGGATTCTGTTACAACTGACCACATATCCCCAGCTGGAAGTATTCCTGAAACCTCGGATGCTGGAAATTATCTAACCGCTCAGAACGTAAAAGCTCAAGAATTTAATTCCTATGGTTCTCGTCGTGGAACACACGAGGTTATGATGAGAGGGACATTTGCGAATCTTCGCATTAGGAATCGAATGATACCTGAAGTGGAAGGAGGATATACGAAACATATTCCTAGTAATTCGATTATGACAATTTATAATGCATGTATGAAATACAAGGAAACTAAGACACCTTTAATAGTCATTGCTGGAAAAGAATATGGTACCGGTAGTTCTAGAGACTGGGCTGCAAAAGGGACTAGCTTGCTTGGGGTAAAAGTTGTACTGGCCCAAAGCTTTGAACGAATTCATAAGAGTAACCTTTGTGGTATGGGTGTATTACCATTACAGTTTAAGGAAGGTATAGATGTGTCTACCCTAGGAATCACAGGGGATGAAATCTTTGATTTCTTAGGATTAGAAGATGATCTTTATCCAAACAAGGAAATCAAAGTGATAGCTACTAAACCTGACGGAAGAGTCATAGAGTTTGAAGCGATTGCAAGACTGGATAGCAAGATTGAGGTGGAATATTATAAACATGGTGGTATCTTAAATATGATGATGCGTAAGTTTTTAAGTGAGTAACCCTGTTATATCCCTTAAGGAATGATCATATACTAATAAAAACATTAGGAATGAGTAGTATATGATCATTTATATTGTGCAAGAAGGTGATACACTTCGTTCCATAGCAAACAAATTTCAAGTACCAGAACAAAGAATCATGATTAATAATTGTATTATTAATCCGGAGGAATTAGTTGTAGGACAATCAATAGTAATTTCATATCCCAAAGAAACTTATGTAGTGCAAGAAGGTGACACACTGGAGCAAATTGCATCAAAACATGGGATAACCTTATCCCAGCTATATCGTAATAATACATTTCTTTGGGATAGAGATTATATTTTCCCTGATGAGGAACTAGTGATTAGTTATGATACCAGGGCTTCAATTACTACCAATGCGTATGCATTTCCTTATATTAATAAGGATACATTAAAAAGATCCTTACCCTACTTATCCTATCTTTCCATCTTAAATTACAGAACCCTAAGAAGAGGACAGATTGAAGCATTAACCGATGATACGGAAATCATAGAGTTAGCAAAACAGTTTGGTGTAAGACCCTTAATGCTATTATCTGGTATTTCCTTTCAAGGCGTCCGAGATGCTGAAACAATATATGAGATTTTGCTGAATCCGAAATATCAAGAGACCCATGTAGAAAATATGTTAAAGGCTTTAAAAGATAAAGGATATTATGGATTAAATATTACGATTACTTTTTTAACACAAACCAACCAGCAACTATACTTCAATTACTTTGAACGAATTACTTCCATTCTTGGGAGGGAAGGATATCCAGTTTTTGTTACGATAGATACTGATTTTACCAATGATAATAATCAAGAAGACATTGTTGATTTGACTCCTTTGGATCCTTTGGTAGAACAGATTTATCTGATGAAATTTTTTTGGGGGACTTTATATGGACCTCCACGACCAGTAAGTTCAATTACTGATATTAAGATAAATCTAGGTTATGTAAAAAAATTTATTGATTCTAAAAAGTTAAATGTTGCTTTCCCGCTTTTGGGTTACGATTGGAGTCTACCATATATAGAAGGTTTAACAAAAGCTAATGCAATTACACTGGAAGTTGCAAACAACTTAGCATATATAGAGAAGACTGTCATCCAATTTGATGAAGTATCAAAAACACCGTTTTTTATGTATTCATCTACTTTGAGCGGTGTTAGTAATCAACATATAGTTTGGTTTGTGGATGCCAGATCTTTTTATGAAGTTATTAATATCGTGATAGAGGAAGAACTATATGGTTCTGGCTTATGGAATATTATGAGCTATTGCCCGCAACTATGGATTATTCTTATCTCCAATTGTACTGTTATTAAGTATTTGCCAGAGCCTTGAGCTGCTAACCAGATATTTATTATCATTTACAAACATTGCATTTCAATTTACAACTATCTCGTGTTGTCTTTGAGATATTTCTAGTGAAGCAACGAATAGCAATATATTAAAGCGTATGATGAGCTGAAGGACAAGGATTTTACATTTGCTAAATCATGGTATACTTCTATTGACATTAGTACTATATAGTGATATTTTATATAGTAGTAATATAAGAAAGAGGATGCTATGAATACAAATGGAGGCTTTTTAATCACCAAGATAAAGCAAATTCAAGGACGCGTTTTTGAACAACTCCTTCAACAACATCAGATTGATCAATTCAATGGTGCTCAGGGACGAATACTTCATGTGCTATGGAAGGAAGATAATATATCAATTTCAGACCTAGCTTCTCAGACCGGTCTTGCGAAAACAACATTAACTAGCATGTTAGACCGTCTCGAAAAGGCTGGTTATCTGACTCGTATCTTTGATAAGGAGGACCGTAGAAAGATTAATATAAAGCTTACCCAGGAATCAAGAGTTATGAAAGATCAATACGATTTAGTTTCTGAGCATATGAATGAGATCTTCTACGAAGGGTTTACTGAAAGCGAGATCATGGAATTTGAGAAGTACTTAGAACGTATATTATCGAATTTAGCTTTAAAAGGAGAGAAAGAGTATGGAGGCAAATTATGAGTGAGAATTCAAGAGAATCCATCTTTCACTTCTGCTTGTAGATGCCCCTATTCTGTGGCATAATAGGGGTATCATGGTATAAAGATATCTTAGCTATAAGCTGATATAGAAAGGAAAGCGTATGAATAATTTTACTTTTTATAGTCCAACTTATTTTGTATTTGGACAAGAGCAAGAAAATAACACTGGTAGTTATGTAAAACGTTTTGGAGGGAGTAAGGTTCTAATTCATTATGGCGGCGGTTCCGTAATACGTTCAGGACTTTTGGAACGGGTAAAAGCATCCTTACAAGCTGAAGGTGTTGATTTTGTAGAGCTTGGAGGTGTGAAGCCGAATCCTAGAAGTGGGCTTGTATATACTGGAATTGAGTTATGTCGCCGTGAAAAGGTAGATTTTATTCTTGCTGTGGGAGGAGGAAGTACCATCGACTCTTCCAAGGCTATTGCAGCTGGTGCTGTCTATGATGGAGACTTCTGGGACTTCTTCCAAGGGAAAAGTATCGATAAGGCATTGCCAATCGGGACCATATTGACCATATCTGCAGCCGGAAGTGAGGGATCTCCTGATACAGTTATTACCAATGAATCAGGAATGTTTAAGCGGGGTGCGTCGGGAGAAGCATTAAGACCAGCCTTTTCAATATTAAATCCAGCTCTTCCTCAAACCTTACCACCATATCAGATTGCTTGTGGAATTACTGATATTATGGCACATTTGTTTGAACGCTACTTTACCACAACAAAAGATGTGGAAGTAACAGATAGAATGATAGAAGGTCTTTTATTGACAATGATTCATGAAGCACCGTTGGTGATTGAAGACCCGAATAATTATCAGGCACAAGCGAATATCATGTGGGCTGGAATGATGGCACATAACAATTCTTGCGGTGTTGGAAGAAGTCAGGATTGGGCAAGTCACGATATCGAACATGAACTTTCAGCACTTTATGATTGTGCACATGGAGCTGGTCTTGCGGTAGTATTTCCAGCTTGGATGACTTATAACATGAAGCATGATATCAATCGATTTGCTCAGCTTGCTGTCCGTGTCTGGGGCTGTCAGATGGATTTTGAACACCCAGAAATTACGGCAAAAGCAGGGATTCAAGCGCTCAAGCAATTTTTACGTTCCATCGGTATGCCAAGCAACTTTTCTGAACTTGGAGCTAAGGAAGAAGATATTGAAAAGATGGCTCAATTAGCATGTCATGGTGATGGTCGAGGAGGAACAATTGGAGCTTTCGCAAAATTATCGAAAGAAGATGTAGAGAACATTTACCGTCTCATGCTATAAATGAAAGGTGAACAAGAGGACTAGCTTTGGCTAGTCTTCTTTTGATATGAGGAGCAAGTTATCATAGAAAGATTGCTAATCACCATTGTGGTTGGCGGCCTTTTTAGATATACTAGGTATGGAATAAGCTGTCTCATAAGGTGTAGAGGATGTTTCCTTACATGGGCAGTCCCAAGATGCTTATCATTAGGAGGTTTACATGAAGATTGATCTTACAGGAAAGAAAGCAATAGTTACAGGAGGAAGCGGAGAATTAGGGCGTTGTATCGTCCGTTCATTAGCAGAGTGTGGAGCTGATGTAGCAATACATTATCATAAGAATTCTCAAAAGGCAGAGGAGCTGGTAGAAGAACTTAAAGCAATGGGGAGAGCTGCCATTGCTCTACAAGCAGATATTACGGTGGAACAGAGTGTTTATGCGATGAGAGATAAGATGTTCGCAGAGTTTGGTAAGCCTGATATTGTTGTAAACAATGCAGTGATTCAATATGTGTGTAAAAACTTACTGGAACAGGAGAATAGCGATTACATAAGTCAGTTCGAAAGTTGTGTGATGCATAATGTTTATATGAACAAAGCATTTGCAGCTCATATGATAGAGCAGCGTTATGGCAGAATTGTTGTAATTAATACAGAGTGTTCAGCATTAGCAGATCCAGGTTGGTCAGCCTATGTTGCTGGAAAGCGTGGTTTAGATGGGCTTGTACGCTGCTTTGCGAAGGAGGTTGGCAAGTATAATATTACGATAAATCAAGTTGCTCCAGGGTGGACAATCAGTGAGAAAGATCGTAAGGGAACCCTAGAAAGCTACCCAGAGTATGAGAATACCGTACCGCTTGGCCATCGTGGAACAGATCAAGATATTGCTAATATGGTTTGTTTTCTTGCTTCGGATTTAGCAGCCTTTACGACAGGTGCATATATACCGGTATCTGGGGGAAGAGTAATGCCAGCAATTTAAATGCTAAGTAATATGTCGAAAAAGAACGTAATTTGGTCTTTCATCATATGATATTATGTAACATCATTTTCATGCAATGAAGATATAATCTAAGAGATTCTTGGGTTAAAAAGTATCAGAAAGGGAGATGATATCATGGATGAAAGCATGCCTTTAAAGAATCAGAATCTATTAGCACAAGTCGATAGTTTACTTTCCAGGGAAGACCGCATCAATAGAGCATTATCTGTATTTCAAGGCTATACACCAGTAAATAACTTCAGAAATTTTTCTACTAGAGTAAGGAATCTTACAAACGTAGAACAGATACAAGTTTATGATATCTTAATTACAAATGAAAATTGGGTTGCTTTACTCGCCAATATTGATAATGCTATCGAGAATCTGGAAAACGCATCGGCCATAGCACGTCAAACTACTAGAGGGGATTCTTTACAAACCAATAACATGAATTGCCGCTGTCCAGATGGACCACCTCAGGAGCTAATTGACTTACTTCGTATTGTAATTGCAATTCTTGACTTAGCAGCAGCAATTGCACAAGTAATTGCTGACTTCTTAGATCTTATCAATGCACCAGAGTTTTTAGAAGATCTTCTCCAGGTGATTGCAAGTGCTATCGTTGCACTAAGCAGACTAGTTGCACTGATTGTAGCTATCCTGGTTCGAGAAGCTAATCAGGAGAGAGAATGTGAAGCTAGAGAACTAAGAGAACTTATAAGACGAATAGCTCATACAACCTACGAAACAAGAGAGGAAGTGGATCGGGTACTTGCTAGACTAAATCGTTTAGAGCAAAAAGTAGATGCTCTTCTTTGCCGAAGATATTAAAGCAACTGAGGTTACCAATGGAAAATTCTAAAAAACGATAGAGTATGCAGCAGCTTTTAGCTGCTGTAAGCTGTTTATGACATATATAAAGGAGAAAGAAGAACAAAAGTGGGCTTTGAGGTCGGACTATTCTAATCAAATAGCTTATGCTTGTTATGTTAAGGAGAGAAGAAATATGAATGATATAAATAAATGTAGAAACCTAGGATTTATTTTGTTAGTACTCTTTATATTTTCTCTTGCAGGGTGCTCAAACACTAGATTAGCTGAGGATTTAAAAGATAATGAGCCCACGAATCTGGTTACTGGGGAAGCAGAGCCAACTGTTACGGTAACGAAACCTATGTTGAATGAACCTACTGTTACAAAACAAGTGGAAGCATTGCCACAAGAACAAAAAGAAGAGGCAATTGAGGAGCAAGATCTCATTAGAGATAAAATGAATGATATGACCTTAGAAGATAAAATTGGTCAATTGGTGATTGTTGGACTAGAGGGTCATTCCGTCGATGAGAATACAAAAGCATTAATTGGAGATTATCATGTAGGTGGTTTTATCCTATTTCATCGAAATATTGAAAGTGTCAATCAACTTCTAACCTTATTAAATGATTTAAAAACCACAAATCAAGGAAATAACATTCCCCTTTTTCTGTCCGTGGATGAAGAGGGGGGAAGAGTTAGCAGAATGCCAGAGGAGTTCATTAGACTGCCTTCCAATCAAAAAATAGGAGAAGTAAACAGTGGGGACTTATCTTATAAGATTGGTGCAATTCTTTCCAGGGAACTGAAAGAATTAGGATTTAATGTGGACTTTGCACCGGTACTAGACATTAATAGCAACCCTGATAATCCAGTAATAGGAGATCGTTCTTTTGGATCTGATGAGACAATTGTAAGTGAACTTGGAATACAAACCCTGAAGGGTATTACCGATCATGGTGTCATTGCTGTGGTAAAACACTTTCCAGGACATGGGGATACTAGCGAGGATTCTCATCTTTCCTTACCTTTGGTGAACAATGATTTAAAACGTTTGGAGAAGTTTGAATTAGTACCATTTAAGAAAGCAGTGGAAGCCAATGTGGATGCAGTGATGGTT
Organism: Bacillota bacterium; assembly: GCA_023428885.1. Lineage (GTDB taxonomy): Bacteria > Bacillota > Clostridia > Lachnospirales > Lachnospiraceae > Lachnoclostridium. Next base: position 1,579 of record JAEYWQ010000136.1, on the reverse strand, counting down.
GCCCATATTCTGTTAAGACAAGTTGATTCTAAAGTTCCAGCTTCTATGTCAAAGATCGTAATTACAGACCTTTTAAGGACGAGGTTAGGTTTTGAGGGCGTGATTGTCTCTGATGATATGACCATGGGAGCGATTGTAGAAAATTACAATCTTACAGATGCAGTAATAAAATCAGTGAATGCAGGCTGTGATCTGCTCTTGGTATGTCATGGTTATGATCAGGAGATAGCAGTCTTGGATGCGCTTAAGAGAGCAGTGCTAGATGGTACTATAACCGAATCTCGTATCGACGAGAGTGTGTACCGGATATTAAAGTTAAAAGAGAAGTATCGTTTGACTGATGATATCATAAGCTCTGTTGATATTGATAGCATCAATCAGGAGATATTACAAGTGTTAGACACATATATAAAAGATTAAAAGTTAATTACTAGATGATTGACATTTTTTTAGGAATCATGTAAAACTATATTTAGTTTTATTTTAAGTCGAGGCTAATCAGACACAAATGCAAGGAGGACATAACATGGCTATTCGCATAGCAATCATAGGATATGGTAATTTGGGACGTGGTGTTGAATGTGCAATTAAGCAAAACCCTGATACAGAATTAGTTGCGGTGTTCACAAGGCGTAATCCTGAATCTGTTCACCTGCTTACTTCAGGTGTTAAGGTATACTCTTTGGAGGAAGCTCAGAATTTAAAAGATAGCATTGATGTTGCAATTCTTTGTGGAGGTAGTGCAACTGATTTGCCAGTTCAAACTCCTGAATTTGTTAATTTATTCAATGTAGTTGATAGCTTTGATACTCATGCTAATATTAACGCACATTTTGACAAAGTTGATGCTGCGGCGAAAGCTTCTGGCAAACTAGGCATTATCTCTGTCGGCTGGGATCCGGGAATGTTTTCCTTGAATCGCTTGTATGGAAATGCAATCCTTCCACAGGGCGAGGACTATACGTTTTGGGGGAAAGGTGTTAGCCAGGGACATTCCGATGCAATACGACGTGTGAAAGGGGTTATGGATGGAAAGCAATATACGATTCCAATCGAGGATGCACTTCAACGTGTACGAGAAGGTAAACATCCGAAACTAGAAACCCGTGATAAGCATATCCGTGAATGTTTTGTAGTTGCAGAAGAAGGAGCAGATCAAGCGGCAATTGAACAGGAAATTAAAAATATGCCAAACTATTTCTCAGATTACCAGACAATCGTACATTTTATCTCAGAAGAGGAATTAAAACGAGATCATAGTGGTATTCCACATGGAGGTTTTGTCATCCGATCTGGTAACACTGGTATCAAGGGTGAAAACTCTCATGTAATAGAATATAGCTTGAAACTGGATTCAAATCCTGAGTTTACAGCCAGTGTCTTAGTAGCATATGCAAGAGCTGCTTATCGTTTAAGTAAGCAAGGAGAGACCGGTTGTAAAACTGTATTTGATATTGCACCTGCATTATTATCTAGTGCTAGTGCTAAAGAATTAAGAGAACATTTATTATAGTATGATTTTATCATAGAATCAGGATAAGAATAACACCCATGGAGGGATGAGTACTCTGTCTATTAG
>JAEYWQ010000241.1 GCA_023428885.1 Bacillota bacterium | reverse complement strand
TTGTAAGAATGTCTGATAAAAAATCAAACTAAAAAAGGAGCATGGGTCAGGGATACTATTAAGAATATCCATACTCATGCTCCTTTAAGTTACTAGCTATTAGCTACTATCTATTACTGCTTAAACTGCTTAAACTTCTTACTACTTACTTCTTACTACTTACTTCTTACTTCTTACTACTTACTTCTTACTTCTTACTTCTTACTTCCTACATCTTACTTCTATTTCTTATATCCTTTCGTAACTCCGTCTTACACTATGCCTGTCCACCTTTAATCTTTAAAGAATTCATGACAGCCATATTGAACAACTTTTTCCAACGCTGAATCAAACCATTTCGCCTTTTTGTTTGATGTAAGTCTTCTAGCAAAGAAGTATAAAGCACCTTCCGAATAATCTTCACCACTTAAAGCTCGATCCACTGCCTTGATAGTTTCCTTACTAATCTTAACAGACCAGTACCTTCCATCCCTAGTTGGAGAGAATTGATAGGTACTACCGTTTTTTTGAAACACTACGTCTGATATAGTATCAGGGAATTCTTCTGAATTCACTCTGTTGATTACTACATTGGCAACTAGGATCTTGCCATAGATATCTTCTCCTGAAGCTTCAGCTTCCACGATTCGCTGGAGTACTTCTATCTCCTTTTCTGACAAGGACAATTTCATAGCCTTGTTCATAGTTAGTGTTAAATTACTTGGAATGGAACTATCGGATACCGATAGTGCTTCTTTGGCCTCTTCTTTTGTTTCATTGCTTGAATCTTTGTTTGATGCTTTACTTGCTGCTTTTTTTACGTCATTATTGGTTTCTTTGCTTGTTTGGCTTTTTTCTTTGTTTTCTTCACTTACTTCTGTGTTGACTTCCTTGTTTATTTCTTCGCTTGTCTTGCCTTGTTCTTTATTGTCTTTTCTTACTTCTGTACTAACTTCATTGTTGTTTCTTGTTCCACTACTTAATGAATCACTGCTTAATGTTTCATCATTTAACGCTTCATCCTTGATTTCTTCGTTGCTTTCAGTAACACTAATCCTTGCTTTCGTAGTTTCTACCTTTGATTCTGTAGAATCCACATTCTCTACCAAAATATTCTGACTAAGAGCCAAGGTTTCTAATACTTGTTCTCTTTGGTTGGTAGTTAAAAGTAAATCCTCTTGTAATGCGAGTATCGCCAAAGTAACTTCATTCCAGGATTCTTCTGAAGTTACCGGGCTGATGGATAGCTGTCCTAGCGGATCTTGTTTTGTTGCGACATGATATGTCATATCCCTTGGAAGCTCATCCACAGTCTCTGTTATTGTTTGTAATATATGATTGTCAGGACTGATCAAAGCATACTCTGTGGTGTCGGACCATATAAGCTCCGACGCAATTGTTTCTTCAGACTTAGGACTCACTGATTTGTAATTCATAGTTGCTTCGAACTGATTTGAAGCATTCACAGTGATGTCTGCCAAGTTTCCAAAATGAAAGACTAGGATAACGGCTGATAAACCATAAGCAGTTGCAGCCATATGTCTACTGTATCTTTGAAGCATCTTCTTGATAAAGTTCATTATACTGTCATTCGTTTGGCGAAGAAACGAGCGTATCTTTAACATACTAACTTCCTCTTTTCTTTCCGTTCTTGATTTCGACATCTATATAATCAAATCTTGAACAATTAGTTTGTCCGTCGATTTGGATGGATTGAATTATATCATCCCACCCAATCATGTCAATAACTAGAAATGATTTTTAGCACTTAGAGATAGTAGAAATAATCGCATTTTTCGATGGTTCGTAAAAATAGCACAATAAACAAGCAATTAAGACGCCACCTTTTTGTGCATATTTTTGTAATCAGTTTATGTTCACTTTCATTTCTTTGTTAAGTTTTATATGCATAGTTTTTGTATATTATACATTCTATGAACGAAGTATGTAGTTCTATTATTGTAGAATAAGCTATTCTATGTTAGACACGCTTATTAAATATTACATTTTTATTCATTTTTATAGTATATCGTAATACTTTTGGTCGAAAATAATCTATATTTTCCTAAGTTGTCTTGCAATTGCATGAAGTCTAGGATAAACTAAGTATAGACGAATACTTATTCATTTGAGGAGAAATAGCATGCCATTACCTGGTGTTTTTCTAGCAAAAAAAAAAGATGGAACAACCTATTATCGTTCTTCCATCACATATCGTAATAAACATATTAGTCTGGGTAGTTTTGATACTGAAACAAACGCACATCAAGCCTACCTTACTGCCTCTTGTATTCTAAGCAAAAAAAAAGAGCCTCGCTCTCTGCTTGACTTCCCTCATTCTGATGAATATCAAAAGCTTGGAACTTGTCTCCCTTTTGATAAGTGGATTATGCTCTTAAACCTGAGAGATAATGCCATCTACTCTCATAATCCAATCTATCTAAAACAGAATTACTTCTTATATTATGTTAGTGAGTCCTATGTATTGAAATTCGATACCGATGACCTATTCTATTATATGAAACATCGTATTATGCAAAGGGGGGGCCATCTGTTTGTATCCGATTATGGGATGCAAGTAAATGTCTTATCTCGTTATGGGATTAAGAACTTCGCAGTTTGCGGCAGAGATTATCGCTTTGTAAATGGTGATGCCTCTGATTTTCGTTATCGCAATATTCAGATTATCAATCGTTATCACGGAGTAATAAAATCAACAATAAAAGGCCGAGATGTCTATACAGCCAAAATACATATCAATGGCAACTATATAATAGGAAGATATACAACAGAGGTAGAGGCTGCAATCGCCTATAACAAGGCTGCTAACTATATAAAAAATAAAGGAATCACCAAAGATTATCCAGAGAACTATATCGATACCATAGATGACATTACCTATGCGAAGATTTATAACTCCATACGTCTAAGTAAGAAAATTAGGAATTATCGTATATAAGTGTAATTTATGGTATTCCTGATTTTTTTTGAAAAAAGAGTACCTTTTTTCAAATACTGTGTTATAATGTAATTATATTTTTCTTCTTCCATTTTCATATTTCAAGCTTAGAGCCACCATACATAACAATCCTATGTACGGTGGCTTTAAATTTTATGTTTTCGAACAATCTTATTCGGTGTAATCTTCCAACCTGCAATCCATATCAAAATCCCAGAGATCAAGAGTTGAACCAATAGACTGATGTAAAACCAATGTTGAAAGATATAATAGGTAAGCTGATGTTTTGTTTTCCAAGTTGCAAATGTTACTAATGACATCCCAATTTGATCTTTCATCATTGCAGCAAAAGAAAAGATTGGATTGATTAATAGAAATAGCATGGATTCATTCACACTTTTCTGCTCTGCCGTCATCACCTCATATCCAATGTTTGTCTTAAAAAGCGATCCCATTAATTGATTTCCTAATAATATCATGGTAAGGCCTGCTGTGATCAGTAAAACTACAGTATAAGTACAGACTGTGGCTATCGTGGAACGTTTGCATAAAGCAGAGAAGAAGATTCCTATGCTACCAATAAAGATGGCTGTTACTATAAGAAGTAACATTAATTCAAATAACTCATAGATGGTAATTCCACCAACAGAGAATACGATACCTAATACAGGCAAGGAAGAAAGTGCAAGGATCAACAATAAATGAATGGACGCAGAAAGTTTTCCACGAATAATCTGTGAAGGCGTCATGGTTGTGGATAACAAGATATCTAAGGTCTGTTTTTCCCGTTCCCCGGCAATCGCTCCTGCTGTAATACCTGGAGTTATAAACATCAAAAGGGTAAACTCGATTCCTGAAATTATCGCATAGATTGTGAGCATATCTGCATAGTTGATAATTTTATCACTTCGAACCGCTCCTTCAAAGGTTAAGTAAAAGGAAAACAAACCGAATAAAGCTAAAAGTGAGTTAAAGATTAAGATAAGAACTATAATCTTCTTCATTCTAGCTGTTTGTTTTAATTCTCGCAAATATACAGGGTTTATATGCAGCATAATCTTCCTTTCTACTACGCTAAAATATGCTATTTAGACCTCGTGCTTCCAAGCTTTATCTTAGGTCTGAGTCAAGCGCAAGAA
>JAEYWQ010000428.1 GCA_023428885.1 Bacillota bacterium | reverse complement strand
CTGAGGTATGAGTATTTGATTGTTTGTCGTGATTCAATTATACCATAAATCAGTGAGGGGTTGTTTTGTTTTCTTATAAAAAATATCCCGCATTTATGCGGGTTCTGGCGTTTCACAAACGCCTATTATTATTCATGATAAGGGGGCTATTATGGGTATTCCAGAAGTTTTAAAAGATATTAATTTAGTATCCATTACCTTCCGCTTGCTTCTTGCTCTGTTATGTGGGGGGATTCTTGGTATCGAACGTGGAAGAAAAAAGAGGCCTGCTGGTTTTCGTACGTATATGCTGGTTTGTATGGGTGCAACACTAGTTATGCTTACAAATCTATATATATTGGAAGCCTATCCTGGTGCTGATCCGGCGCGTATGGGAGCACAGGTAATCAGTGGTATTGGTTTCTTGGGTGCTGGAACGATTATAGTTACTGGTAAGAATAAAGTTCGTGGATTAACGACAGCAGCAGGTCTTTGGGCAGCAGCTTGTGTTGGTCTAGCAATTGGAATCGGATTTTATACAGGAGCCTTCATTGGTTGTTTTCTAACCTTTGTGATTATGGCTGCTCTGCATAGTTTAGACGACCGGGTTATGGCATCCACAAGAATTTTAAATCTCTATATTGAAATGTCGAGTTTAAGTGATTTAGGGTCATTTATGAAATATGCAAAAGATAACGAACTAAAAGTGAGTGATTTAGAGATTAATCGCACGAAATCAATCACAGAAACTGCGATCGGTGTCTTAGTTACGATTCGAAGTTTGAAGAAGGCTACCCATGTAGAGGTCATAGAAATTCTGAGTAAGGCAGATGGAGTTACTTATATCGAAGAGGTGTAAGCGCAAAGAGCTGAAAGTAGTGGTATCAGGGAAGACAATTTTTCTGTAAATTATAGAAAGAAGAATGGGTTTTTAGTTGAATGAAAGCGCTTACTATGGTATAATTTCCACATTACACTTGTGAAATCAAGATTCAAAGAAACCTCTAGCTTAAAGGAGAAAAAGAATGGATATCATTGTAAAGTATATCAATGAATTATTAGATAAGAGTACCCCAGAATGCCCAATGTGGAACATTGAGAAGTTAAAATCAGGGCTTAAGTCTGAGTGGAATTATATTGATGGATGTATGATCAAGGCTGTATTTGAGATGTATACCATTACACAGGATAAAAAATATTTTGAGTTTGCAGATGCCTTCATTGATTATCGAGTACGTGAGGATGGTACCATTGATGGTTATCATAAAGAAAAATTTAACATTGATGATGTGAATGCAGGAAAAACTCTGTTTGAATTATATGATTTGACAGGCAAAGAAAAATATCGTAAGGCAATTGACTTGGTTTATTCACAAGTGCTAAATCAACCAAGAACCATTGAGGGTAACTTCTGGCATAAGCTAATCTACCCAAGTCAGATCTGGTTGGATGGTCTTTATATGGGTCAACCATTTTACATGGAATATGAGACTAGATTTAATCAGAAGAAGAACTATAAAGATATTTTCCATCAGTTCTTTAATGTATATGAGTTGTTAAGAGACAAGGATACAGGTCTATATTATCATGCCTATGATTCATCAAGATTAATGTTTTGGTGTAATAAAGAAACAGGTCTATCTCAGCATTTCTGGTTACGAGCACTTGGATGGTATACCATGGCCTTGCTTGATACCTTAGATAAATGTGAACCTAGCGGATATGAAAAAGAGTATGAGAAGTTAAAGCAGATTTTCGTTGAATTAATTGAAAGTATGTTGAAATATCAGGATGAGAGCGGTATGTGGTACCAGGTAGTGAACATGGGTGGTCGTGAGAGAAACTATCTTGAGACCAGCGGTAGTTCCATCATGGCTTATGGAATCCTTAAAGGGGTACGTTTAGGTTTCTTACCAGAGAGTTATCGTGCATATGCGAAGAAAGCAATGGATGGAATCTGTGCAAAGTATCTTCATACCGAAGAAGGAAAGATGAGTCTTGGAGGTATCTGTCTGGTAGCAGGACTTGGTGGAAAAGATATGCGTGACGGAAGCTATGATTACTATATGTCAGAGCCAATCGTAAAAGATGATGCGAAGGGTGTTGGCCCATTCTTACTTGCATATACTGAACTGTTAAGGTTAGAAAAGTAGAGATTACTAATGATAGAGCTTTAAAGCCTTTCCAAAAGTTGAACTTTCTGTGAACTTTTGGGAAAGGCTTTCTTTTTGCATAAAAGTATGGTATAAATTAATAGTCTAACTATATTGATATATCGGGGGATTGGAGAGCAAAACCTTTGTTGATACATTAGAATGATGGATATTCGGATATACTAGACCAAAATTAATTGGACTTAGAGAGGGAATAAAAATGAAGAAAAAATCATTATTACTTGGCACATGCTTGTGTCTTATGTTATCCTTAGCAGCGTGTGGTAAGAGTGAAAAAACAGAAGGTGAATTTTCTGGAGGATCAAATGAAGAAGTAACTTCTGGTGGTGCTATCACTTCTGGCGGTGCAATTGATACAGACAGTGACGTAGAAGTAACACTTGGACAATATAAAGGAATTGAAGTCACATTAACTTCATCTGAGGTAACCGATGATGAGGTACAAGCTGAGTTAGATTATTTTAATGAAAGCTATGGTGTTCCTGTTAAAATTACGGATCGTACCGACGTAAAAGATGGAGATACTGTAAACATTGATTACGAAGGTAAGATTGATGGTGTTGCATTTGCTGGAGGAACAGCAAGTGGTTCTGCTTTAACAATTGGTTCAGGTCAGTTTATTGATGGGTTTGAAGAAGGCCTAATTGGTAAGAATGTTGGGGAAACAGTAGATGTTGTAACAACTTTCCCTGAAGATTATTCCAACGCTGAAGTAGCTGGTAAGGAAGCAATCTTTACTGTTAAGATTAATTTTATTCAGAGCGGTGAATATGAACCATTAACCGATGAAATCGTTGCAGCAAATGATACGAATGGCAGTAAGACAGTTGCAGAATACGAGTCATTTATTAGAGATAGTATAAAGTCAAGTAAAGAAGCGTCTGCTCAACAAAAGAAGGAAATTGATATTTTAACAAAGGCAATTGAGAATGCTACATTTACAAATCTGGATCAAAGCGAGTTTGATACTCAGGCGGCTTCCATGACAGAGTACTATACAAGTACAGCCTCCCAATACGGTATTGATTTGCAGACTTATGTTTACTATTTCTTTGGTGGCATGAGCTTAGAAGAGTTTAATACAGAGCTTGCAAAGGCTGCTGAATTTAATGTAAAAGAAAGGTATCTATTAGATGCAGTTGTAGAAGCAGAGAAACTTGAGTTAACAGATGAAGAATATAACAGTATGTTAACAGAGTATATGACTAATTATGGTTATGCAGAGACAGAATCAGAGCAATTTGTTACAGATTTTGGCGGGAAAGAAACTGTTGAAAAGTCTATGATCTTAGATAAAGCAATGAAAGTGATCTTAGATTCAGCAGTAGTTACAGAGTAATCTAATTACAGTATACTACGTATATTATACAGATAAAAAGTTCAAGATATCTTCTTGAACTTTTTTCTTTGAAAATTACAGCTATGGTCTTAGAGTTATTATAAGAATCTGTAGTATTTAATTAAATTATTATTAAAATCTTAGGTTTTTGGTGATTCTTTAAAAAAGAGCTGATATAATGTAGCTAAACTAAATTAGGAGGAGCATATGTTTGGTTATGTGAATATCAACAAACAAGAGCTTAAGGTGAAAGAGTACTATAAGTACAAAGCTTATTATTGTGGACTTTGCCACCAATTAAAAGAAAAGTATGGGCGGTTTGGCCAGATGACCTTAACCTATGATATGACATTCCTCATCATCGTGCTTACCTCCTTATATGAGAGTCAGGTTCATCAGATAAGAAAGCGTTGCCTTGCTCATCCAACCGTGAAACATGATATGATAATGAATGAGATTAGCAATTACGCGGCCGATATGAATATTGCATTAACCTATCATAAGTTCTTAGATGATTGGTCAGATGACAAAAGCCTTCTAGGGCTTAGCGGAGCGAAGTTACTAAAAGGGCATTATAAAAAGGTAGAGCGACAGTATCCAAGACAATGTGAGCGAATACGTACTTGCTTGGAACAATTAGCCTTACTTGAAAAAAATAAAGAGACAGATTTAGATCAAGTCACAAGACCCTTTGGGGAACTGATGGGTGAGTTGTTTGTTTACCGAGAGGACCAATGGAAGGAGAACTTATTTCAATTAGGTTTTTACCTAGGGAAGTTTATCTATCTTATAGATGCATATGATGACTTGGAAAAGGATATAAAAACAGGAAGTTATAATCCGTTAGAGTTGATGAGAAAGAATGAATCCTTTGAAGATGACATAGATCAGATCCTAACCATGATGATGTCGGAGTGTACGAAAGCATTCGAGAAGCTTCCACTCATATGGGATGTAGAACTCTTGCGAAATATCCTTTACGCAGGTGTATGGAAGAAGTATGATGATAAGAAGGAAAAAATGGTTAAGAACTAGAGATTATGCGATACCCCGCAAGTGCTAAGAAGCAAAACAGTTATAAGAGGGAATATCAGCGAAGGAAAGAAAGGAATCATATATTATGACAGGAGATCCATATCAGATTCTTGGAGTAGCAAGAACTGCAACAGATGAGGAAGTTAAGAAAGCATATCGTGAGTTGAGTAGAAAGTATCATCCGGATTCCTATACGAATAACCCGTTGTCTGGATTAGCGGAGGAAAAATTCAAGGATGTTCAAGAAGCTTATGACAAAATCATGAATGAGCGTCAAAATGGTGGGTATTCTAGCGCCGGCGGTTACAATACAAACCAAACCTATAGTGACAGTGGTGAACTTGGAGAAGTGGCAGCACTTATTAATAGCAGGCGCTTTCAAGATGCAGTAACTATATTGGCTGGAATGTCAAGTCGTACTGCTCGTTGGTATTATTATAGTGCAATTGCAAATCTAGGTCTTGGAAATAACATGATAGCAATTGAGCATTCTAGAACAGCAGCTTCTATGGAACCAAATAACCCAGATTATCGTAATTTAGTAAATCAGTTGTCTTTTGGAGGACAGAGATATCAAAATACCGGTTATGGTTACGGCCGTGGTGGCATGAGTACAAGTGATATGTGTTGTAACCTTTGTATCGCTGATACCTGCTGTGAGTGTATGGGAGGAGATTTGTGTACATGCATCTAAGCACGAAAAGATTAACGTTTTTAGGTCTTTTGCTTGCGATAACAGTAATGATCATTGTGTCGAGTTCTTATATTGAGATGAGCACCTTATTTCTCTTGGCAGCAGCCTCTTATCTGGTAGGCATTGCATTGGTGGAGACGAATATAAGTTTAGGAATTGGATTTTATCTTGCCAGTGTGTTTTTATCTTTGATATTGTCGCCAAATAAGATTTACTCTTTCACCTTTGCAGTATTATCAGCTTATATTGTGATAATCGAAGTAATGAGATATCTTCTCATGAAAGGAGAAATGAAAAACTTAGACAAGCTCACGCCGATCGATCAGAAGATTAAGAAGCAAAAGTTAATATTTTGGGGGGTTAAATTCCTTGTATTTAACCTACTCTATATTCCTATGCTCATTTTTTTTCCTAAACTGATCTACCCAGGAGAACTGTCTACATTGTTAATATTAGGGTTGCTATTAGGTGGACAATTAGGGCTTGTAGTCTATGACTTGGCTTATCAAGAATTTATCGTGAAATATTGGAGAAGGATCAGAAAAAGTTTGCCTTTCTAAATCATAAAAGCATAAAACATATATAGCCTGAATAAATTATAAAAACAAGTATTTCAGGTGGAACTTCATGAAAGGCTCCAATTTGTTTAAGCATAAACAAATCGAGGAACGCGCTGCAGAAATCGCTGCTTATATTATCGACAATAATGCAACAGTTAGGCAAACTGCAAAGCAGTTCGGAATTTCCAAATCAACGGTTCATAAAGATGTAACCGAACGTTTATTGCAAGTCAATCCGTCCCTTGCAGAAAGAGCGCGAGTTGTGTTGGATTTGAATAAGTCAGAGAGACATATCAGGGGGGGCTTGGCAACAAAGGAGAAGTATTTACATAAAGGAAAAACCATACAGAGTTATTAACTACATAACTAAAGGTGTTGTAAATTACAACACCTTTTTTATTTAACAAGGAAATTGCGTCGCATTTCCTATTAAATAAAAAGCCCTTCGGTGATGCGCAGCTTCGCGCGCGGAACAAAAGTGTGCGCTTACGTTAAACTACATCGCGAGAGTGTGCGAAGCACACTTTTGTTCTTACGCTAAGGCAAAGTGATCATGACATTGCTACATGTTTAGATTCGGGGGAGGGAGTAGATAAAAATAGCAGGACGTTTTAGCAAATATGTATAGAATAAAGGAAAATTTTTTGCTATAATAGTAAAAAATAATATATTTTTTTAAGCACGTCTGTAAGCGCTTCCAATAGTATACAAATTATTGTTAATTTATCTACTATTGAATTGAAAATACATAAATTTAGTTAAATTGTTAACAAAACTTCAAAAATTTTGTAGTTTATGGTAAGATTTTATTATGTTCAATTCATTAAGGAACTAGACTTATATTATCAGGCTTAATCCAGAAGAAAGAGAGGAAAGACATGGCAGGATCGTTTCAAGGCGGAATTCATCCATATGAAGGAAAAGAATTGACGCAGGACAAACCAATCATGATTTTGAAGCCAACAGGTGACCTTGTTTATCCAATGGCACAGCATATTGGAGCACCGGCGAAACCTATTGTTGCGAAAGGAGATAAGGTAGTTGTTGGTCAAAAAATTGGTGAAGCCAATGGCTTTGTATCAGCTAATGTAATATGTTCAGTATCTGGTACTGTAAAAGCTGTAGAACCAAGGCTTACCGTAACAGGTGCAAAAGTAGAATCTATTATCGTAGAAAATGATAATGAGTATACAACCATTGAAGGAATGGGGCAACTAAGAGATTATACCAAGCTATCCAAAGCGGAGATAAGAGATATCGTTAAGGAAGCGGGTATTGTTGGTATGGGTGGTGCTGGCTTCCCAGCTCATGTGAAGCTTACACCAAAAGAAGATAAGGTTATTGATTATGTAATTGTCAATGGATCGGAATGTGAGCCTTATTTGACAAGTGATTATCGTATGATGTTGGAACAACCAGAGAAGATTGTTGCTGGTTTGAAGATCGTACTATCCTTGTTTGATCAGGCAAAAGGTATTATTGCGATTGAAGATAATAAGCCGAAAGCAATTCAGATACTTCAAGAGTTAACGAGCAAAGAGCCTAGGGTAGAGGTTCGTGTTGTGAAAACAAAGTATCCAGAGGGTTCAGAACGTCAGCTGATCTATGCGACGGTAGGACGAAAAATAAATTTTTCAACTCTTCCTCTTGATGTTGGTTGTATCGTTCATAATGTTGATACAATAATCTCAATTTATGGGGCAGTAGCAGAATCTACTCCTTTGCTTCGTCGTATCATAACAGTGTCTGGTAATGCAATCAAGAATCCAGTCAATTTCATGGTACCAACAGGAGTACAGTACACTGAACTAATAGAAGCTGCAGGAGGCTTTGTAGGACAAGTGAAAAAGCTAATCTCAGGCGGTACAATGATGGGTCAGGCAATTTATAGTCTAGAGGTCCCTGTAACAAAAACCTCCAGTGCTTTATTAGCCTTTCTGGAAGATGAAGTGGAAAGTATACCAGAGAGTCCTTGTATTCACTGTGGTTCTTGTGTTAAGGTCTGTCCATGTCGTTTGGTACCACAGAAAATGGTACAATGTGCATCTCGTGGAGATAAAGAAGGGTTTGTAAAGCTATATGGAATGGAATGCTATGAATGTGGAAGCTGTACGTATGTATGCCCTGCAGGAATTTTCCTAACTCAGTCTTTCAAAGAGATGAGACGTAGTATAATCGAGGATAGAAAAAAGGCGAATTAAGCAATTAATGATGGATGAAAGAGGTGGAATCTTTGAAAGATATGTATAATGTCTCTGCGTCACCCCATGTCAGAAGTGGTGTGACGACAGCGAGAATCATGAGAGATGTTGCTTTGGCATTAATTCCAGCAAGTATCTTCGGTGTATATCAGTTTGGTTTTTCTGCATTTCTTATTTTGTTAGTTTCTGTTACAACTTGTGTGTTAGCTGAGTTTTTATATAGTAAGTTCATGAAGCTTCCGAAAAAACCTTATGAATGCAGCGCACTTGTGACAGGTTTGTTATTAGGTATGAATTTACCAGCAACAGCTCCTATTTGGATGCCAATTATCGGTGGTTTATTTGCCATTGTTGTGGTTAAGATGCTCTATGGTGGTTTAGGTCAGAACTTTATGAATCCTGCATTGGCAGCCAGATGCTTTTTGGCAATCAGTTTTGCTGGTCGTATGACTAATTTTACAGTTGAAAGTATTACTGCTAACAGTGCTACTAATGAGGTATTCCATGTGTTTAGATACGGTGCAGCTGGTGTAGATGGTTTATCAGGTGCAACTCCTTTGGCTGCGTTAAAAGCAGGTGAAGCAAGTGGAAGTTTACTTGATTTATTTATTGGCTTCAAGGGTGGTGTGATTGGTGAAACCAGTGCTTTGATGATATTAATTGGAGCTATTTATTTACTTATTCGTAAAGTTATTTCTTTACGTATTCCATTGACCTATATTGCTTCTTTTGCTGTATTTATCACAATCTTTGGTGGTAAGGGCCTTGATAGTACATTTATTTTAACACATATTCTTGGCGGTGGATTAATTCCTGGTGCATTTTTTATGGCAACAGATTATGTTACCTGTCCAATTACTCCGATAGGACAGGTGATCTT
>JAEYWQ010000229.1 GCA_023428885.1 Bacillota bacterium | reverse complement strand
CTACTGGATAGCCTGCTAAGGGTCCCTTTAAAACACTCTCTGCGATACCTTTTTCTACGGCTGGGAAGAAGTTCCTAGGAACAACACCTCCGAAGATCTTCTCTTCAAAGATATAAGGGGTCTCCATATCTCCAGATGGTTCAAATTCGATATGAACATCACCATATTGACCATGTCCACCAGATTGCTTCTTATACTTACCCTGAATACGAACTTTCTTCCTTAAGGTTTCACGATATGGAACTCTTGGTTTCATGATTTCAATATCTACTTTATAGCGTTGCAGGAGCTTACTAACCACTACTTCTAATTGCTGTTCGCCAATACCATAAAGTAAGGTCTGATGATTTTCCTTATCGTTCACAACACGTAAAGTTAAATCTTCCTCCATTAACTTAGCAAGTGCCTGGGATACCTTATCATCGTCACCTTTATTCTTTGTTTTAAATCTCTGGTAAGCGTATGGGATCGATACCTTTGGATGATCAAATATAATAGGATTTGCTTTGGTAGATAAGGTATCACCAGTCGCAGTATCCGATAACTTACCAATAGCACCAATATCACCAGCATATAGTTCCTTTACTTCAATCTGTTCCTTTCCACGCAAAACGTAGAGACGAGAAAGCTTTTCTTCTGTCTCCTTATTGGCATTAAAGATTACAGAATCTGATCTTAGCACACCAGAGCAAACCTTAACCAAGGAGAATTTACCGATGAATGGGTCAGCAATCGTTTTCCATACGTAAGCTGTCATATCTTTATTGGCATCATAATCAGCAGCAAAGGTAGCATTCGTTTTCTGATTTGTTCCAACCAATACACCTTTGTTTGGCGATGGGAAATATTTCTCTATCGCCTGAAGCAACATCACCGTTCCTTGACAATTCAAACCAGAGCCCATCAAAACCGGTACAATACTTCGATCAATCACAGAACTGCGAAGTGCTGTTGAAATCTCTTGCATTGTAAACTCTTCCCCTTCAAAATACTTGGCCATCAGATCTTCACTGGTTTCTGCTACTGCATCCAACAAGGTTTCTCTATAATTATCAACATATTCTTTCGAATAATCAGGGATTTCACATTCTATATATTCGCTCATCTTCGTGAATCTACGTCCAGCCATCTTAACTACATTCACGAAACCAACGAACTTCTCATTCTCACGGATTGGCGAATGGAATGGTGCAATCTTTTTACCATATAATTCGCTCAAACGATCTACTACCTGACGAAAACTTGCATTATCATCATCCATATCAGTTACAAAGAACATTCTTGGCAGCTTGTACTTTTCACAATAATGCCAAGCCTTCATAGTACCAATCTCAACTCCTGATTTGGCAGATATAACAATTACTGCTGCATCACATGCTTGTAAGGCTTCCTCCACTTCACCTACAAAATCAAAATACCCAGGTGTGTCAATTAAATTGATCTTCGTGTCTTCCCAGATTACAGGTACGACGGTAGAACTAATTGAAAATAATCTTTTAATTTCCTCTTTGTCGTAATCGCTTATTGTATTTCCTTCTTCCACTTTTCCCTGGCGGCTTGTTATTCCTGTGGTAAAGGCCAGAGCTTCCACTAAGGTTGTTTTACCACAGCCACCGTGTCCTAACACTGCTACGTTACGGATCTTTTCATATTTGTAAGTTTCCATGATCAGTTTCCTCCATTACATCAAAAGTCAAACTGCTTAATAAAATAAGCATTTGCTATAAAGGTAAACATTAACATAACCTTGTATACCTATTTTACTAAATTTTCAATTAATTTACAATACTTTTATGCAATTATCACAATTATATTTTGCAATTTGATTTGTATGTTCACATTTCTCATAAAAAACCTAAAAAATCCTACTTTCTCTCTTTAAACAAGATATTTCATTGATTATAATAGAATTAATGACAAATTACCTGCATATTATCACTTTAAACCGTCACACTTTAAACCGTTACACTTTAAAGTATTAATGTATTGACATAGCTCTTTTAATGAGTTAAAATAACTTTCAGAAATAAGGTAATACTAATAATAAGTGCTTGGAGGCCAATATGATAATAGTAATGAAACCAAATGCAAAGAAAGAGTCGATTGATAAAGTAATCATGATTATAAAAGATAGTGGTTTAGATGTTCATGTATCAACCGGTAATGAGGTAACCATCATTGGAGTAATTGGAGATAAGAAAAAACTATCCTGCTGTAACTTAGAGATTGCAGATGATGTAGATCATATTCTACCAGTCACAGAAACCTATAAACTCGCGAATAAGAAGTTTCATCCTGAACCTTCGATTATCAAAGTTGGAAATACTACGATCGGCGGGGATGAGCTTTGTATTATGTCAGGTCCTTGCGCTGTTGAGAGCCGTGAGCAAGTGTTAGAAACGGCCTTTGCTATCAAGAAATCTGGTGCAACCATCTTACGTGGTGGTGCTTATAAACCAAGAACCAGTCCATACTCCTTTCAGGGTCTAGAAGAAGAAGGATTAAAATATATGAAGGAAGCTCGAGAAGCTACTGGTCTTTCGGTGGTATGTGAAGTTACAAGTCTTGCTGCAATTGAAGCAGCTGTAAAATATGTAGATATGCTTCAGATAGGAGCTCGTAATATGCAAAATTTTTACCTCTTAAAAGAAGCAGGGAAAACAGGTCTTCCTGTATTACTAAAGCGTGGTCTTGCTGCTACAATTGAAGATTGGTTGAATGCTTCCGAATATATTATCTCAGAAGGCAACCCAAATGTTGTTCTTTGCGAGCGTGGTATTCGTACATTTGAAACAGCAACAAGAAACACTTTGGATATTAGTGCTGTTCCTGTGATCAAAGAAAAGAGCCATCTACCAATTATCGTTGACCCAAGTCATGCAACTGGTGTCAGAAACTATGTAACTCCGTTAGCAAAGTGTGCCATTGCAGCCGGTGCTGATGGTCTTATGATTGAAACACATCCAAATCCAGCAATTGCGCTTTCTGATGGTCCACAATCCTTAACCTTCCCTCAATTTGAGCAACTTTGCCAAGAATTACGTCCATATGCTGCTCTTTCAGGAAAACGATTTTAATGACATAAGGAATGGAGGAACAGAATGAAAATTGGTTTTATTGGTTTTGGATTAATCGGAGGTTCCATTGCCCGTGCACTAAAAAGTTTACCAGAAAGTTATGAGCTCATGGCTTTAGAAACATCCTCTCAGAGAACAAAGGATAGCTTAAAGGCCGCCTTAGCAGATGGTGTCCTGGATTCCACCAGCTCTGATTTAGAAAGAGACTTTGCTCAATGCGATCTGATATTCTTATGTGCACCAGTACATACCAACTCCGAATATCTTAGCAGATTAAAATTCATTGTAAGAGAAAGCTGTTTGATAACAGATGTTGGTAGTGTGAAGGCTCAAATCCATCAAAAAGTGGAAGAAGTTGGTTTACAGGCACAGTTTATTGGAGGTCATCCAATGGCCGGCTCAGAAAAAACCGGATATGAAAACTCCCATGCCAAGCTGCTAGAAAATGCATATTATATTTTAACCCCAACAAAGGCTGTATCTAAAGAGAAGGTAGATTTTTTGCATGACCTTGTTCAGAAATTGAATGCACTCCCTTTGATTCTAGATGAAAAAGAGCACGATGATATTACCGCAGCAATCAGCCATGTACCACATATTATCGCTGCTCAGTTAGTAAATCTCGTTCGCAATAGCGATGACGAAACAGAAAAGATGCGTACCCTGGCGGCTGGTGGATTCAAAGATATCACAAGAATTGCTTCTTCTTCTCCAGTAATGTGGCAAAGTATCTGTTTAAGCAATCGTAACAGCATCAAAGATCATCTCATAAACTTTCAAGGATTAATTCAGGAAGTAATTGACGCAATTGACCAAAAAGATAGCTCTTCCCTGTATGAAATCTTTGAACAAGCAGCTACTTACCGTAGCTTAATTCCAAATTCAAAAGGCTTAATTCAAAGCTTTTATGAAGTTTTCATTGATATTACTGATGAACCAGGTGCAATTGCTATTATTGCTACCTTGTTGGGCAGCAACGGAATCAGTATCAAGAATATTGGAATTATTCATAATCGAGAGTTTGAAGATGGAGTATTACGTATTGAATTATATAGTGATGAAGCAAGAGCTAAATCTGTAAAGCTACTCTCATCACACAATTATACTCTATATGAACGATAATAGCTAGGAATCAAACTCTCAGTGAGCCAAGCGAACAGGGATGTTGTAACTTGTTAAGTCACAACATCCCTGTTTGTCTGGCTATGCGTTTCTATCCGATCTGATTAAACAGATTTCCCAAGCTATCAGATACTGTATACTTGCCATTCACACCATAAAGACGGGTTGATGACATGGCATTACTTGCTACCAAGGATATCTCAGTTGCTTTACTTAGCATACGGTCTGCATAAGAGTTTTTACCTTCGAATAAAGTTTTCAAATCATTGATATTAGCGCTTTTTAGCTTTGCTTCATCCACGCTTAGTTGATTTCCTTCACCAATCGAGATACCCACCTTCTTAAGCAAGCCACTATTAGCACTTGTGCCAGATGCCATGATTGCAGCTTTTCGAAGAATTGGCAAATTATCTTGATTAGCCGAAGCATCCAAGGTGCTATTATAAGCCTTTACGAAAGACTTCACTGCACTTAATATTTTCTCTTTATCATAGTCTTCCACTTCAGTGGTAACCCCGGTCTTTTCATCCGTAACATTCTTCTTTACTTTCTCAAAGATAGAAGTTGCCCCAGTCTGAGTGATTGCTCTTGCGGCACTCTTAAGGCTCTCTGCTGCTTGTTTTGTAGTCAGTAATTCTTTCTTCGAAGCATCAAGGGCTACGCTACCATTAGCTTCATTTTCTTGTTTCTTATAATATGCATTTAATAACTTCTTGTAACTTCCATTCTTAATGCTAGCATATTGGCTCAAGACATTGTTAGAGGCGCTAGATTCTTTGTTGGAAGAATTACTTGTGAATAATGATGATGTATAATTATTATAATCGGTTGATAGATTTACCATATGATATACCTCCTTTGTTTATCGATGAATCAACAGTATAACGACTTCCTTGTCTAACTGATAACCGTTTATGGTCTACAGAGCTATTTATTTACAAGCTATATCGGCACATATTCCAATAAAGTTTAGAAGATTTAGCAAAGAATGTTAATAAAATTAGTAATCTTTCTTAATATCTTAATCCTAGGCTTTATTACTGTTAATTACAAATTATACTTATACTAGTTCCAAATCTCTTCTCCAAAGCTTTCAATAAATGCAGTCAACTCTTCTGCCATCCTCTCAGCCTCTGAGATACGAATATGTCCAGGAGTTCCACAAGCATTCTTTGAGTATAAGAAATGTACGATCTTTGGGTCTTGCATGCGATTGCAGACCTCCTCGATTGCATCATCCCATGTCTTTTCATGATTTAATATGGTTGTTGTTAAAACCAAGAATGCCTTTGGATAGATCGAACGAATTGTTGTTAAGAAATTCTCGTATTCCTTCTTCCAATAATCGCTCTTTACTTGATCCACTCCCATATAATTCTCTGGGTTCGCATCATTTTGTCCGATTGCTACAAGAACCACATGAGGTGTATATCGATTGAAATCCCACTCTGTATATGGTTCAATCTGGGTATTGTATTTCAATTTGTTATAAGTGCTTAATAAGCCAACATAATCCGGTCCATGAAACCATCCAGTTTCATCTAAGAGGGCTAAGCCACCTTGCGCAGAACAGTGTAATTGGGCTCCTAACTTTCTTGCTGCAAGGAAGGCATAAGAGTACCAAGAATTACTATATACTCCATTGTGATTCTCTGGATCACACTGGCCCACATAGTCAACTGCTTCACTAACCTCTCCGCAGGATACAGAATCACCAAAGACTTCCATACGACGTACCGGACGTGCTGGACGCTCTAACAAGAAAGCTTCCTTATCTAAGATGATAGCAAGCAAATCAAAGAAATGAGCTGCATCCTGTCTCTTATAGATAACAATCTCATGTTCTTTATTCTCAAGACCTTCTACCAGGTTGATTACCAGGTCTACGCCATGTTCCTTAATCTCAACCTTATCCATCCTTGTACCATCTAAAACATAACCAATAAAGTTTGCATAACAACAATGACGGTTATTAATAATAAGCTTCACTTTCGAACCCACAAAACGAAAGCTTACGCTGGATCCCGCATAGATAAAGCAAGGTCTATCAGGATTCTTATCATCAATTCTACCACTATATAATAAGTGTTCATCTGAAGGTAAGACCAGTCTTTCCTTCTCCTGCAAAAATTCTTTCATACTCATCTCCATTCCACCAAATACATGGCAAATATACATATTATCATTCGTAAAATCTTATTTATCATCTATGTCATTGATATGGGATACAAATCGTTCTCACTCCGTTGTTATGACAGAAACTAAGTAGAAATCTTTCTGACCATCTTGCGTAATACGAATTTCTACGGTATGTTCCTTATTCTCAAGCTTAGTGGCAATATCATGAAGATACAGCCAGTCTCCCCAGCCATTTGGATAGTTACCATCTAATTCAATAGCATTGGCCTCGTCCCCATCAATGATTGCAATGGCGTAAGGCGCACCTAGGGTATTGGTCTTACGATATTGAAGAGAAATGTTGCTTCCAGTCACTTTAAAGATAATAGAAGCTCCCGTATCCTTTGCCTTATAACCATTGCGAAACACTTCAGTAATATTGTTTTGAACCGTAGTATCAGTAGTAAAGCCCTTCATTTCCGATTTACTGTTTCGGTTATCATAGCGTTTTGAAGTCATACTGGATAACTTATTACTTGTCTCGGGAACTTGATAGGAAGTAGAAATTTCATAAGCTTTATCCTTTACTAAACCCAAGTAATTCGTAACGATCTCGGCTGCATAAGCATGGCCTCTATCATTTGGATGTATATTATCTGCTGAAACATCTAAGGCTGTCAAATTGCCAAAAAGGATTTCGTTATAGATACTCTCTTTCATGCTTATGATCGGAAGATCATAAGCAGTTGCTATGGTATTATGCCGATTTTGCGCATTCTGGCCGTTATTATACTGAACCATATTTAGTACCAGAACAGCCGGTGCTGTTTTGGATGTTAAAATCGTACGTAATAAACTCTCATAAGTCTCTCCATATTTATTCGTGCCCTCATCATTTACACTAAATTCTACCACAACGAAATCTGGTTTTTTACTAAGTAAATCATCTTCTACTCTTGCACAGGCAAATTGGGATGTAGTTGCTCCGATACCAGCATTTACAAAGTTAAACTTGGCTTCTGGGAAGTTCTCAACCCACCAGTCAAATACTAACTTTGCATAGGACTTGTCCGAAGAAGAAGCACCCGATCCCATGGTGATGGAACCACCGATAAAGCCAAGGGTAATCTCTTCGCCTGCACGTGCACGATCCATTAACTGATTAATTCGATAGGTATTCCCAATATTTAATATAGCTCGTTCGGTGTATGGAATCTGCTCTGCAGTCACTGGTTCTACGCTAAAAATCTCTCCAGTGCTTCCAAGACCTAAGATGGCAAAGTTTTTATTCACATCCTCATCCTTAATTCGCAATTCGACTTCATGTGGCCCTGCCTTTAAGTCATTTAGCACGAGAGCAACTTCAGCATTATTCCAGCCATCTTTAGAACTCCCATGGACATTCTGTTTAAAGTCACCATCAATATAGACTTCAAGTGATGCCATATTATCGTTGTTTGCTTCCTTATATAGGAGGAATAGATCTTTGCCCTCCATTGTAAACTTCATGCAGGCAGTATTTTCTTTGGTCCATACAAAGGCGGATGGAAAATGAGTAACCCCAGCGTTGCTGGCAGTAAATCCACCTAACTCTGCTGGGTAGAAGTTCTCATTGGTATAGAAATTCATATCTGCATAAATCGGTCCAAAGACACTTAAATTCGAATAATCAACTTCCTCCTCCACTTCTACCGTAGCTAACACATGTTCAAGATAATAGTCAAGATAATTAGCAATTCTGCTATGTCCCTGATTATTTGGGTGGGCATCGTCCAATGCATAATCCTTCTCCCAGGTAAATGATCCTGCTTTTAATTCTGGAGTAATAGCACTTCTTACACTAATCATTGGCAATTGATATTCTGTCCCCACCTCTACCATGTGGTCTTCACAGGTATAGCCATTCTCAAGCACTGTAAATAGTAAAAGAACAGCTGGCTTACTCTTTGACATTAAGATTTCCTTCACCAAACTCTCATATGCCATCTTACTGGTATTATCATTGGCATCATTGACTGCAAATTCAATCACCACAAGATCTGGTTTTTCTTCTAATACATCAGCTTTGGCACGCATTAAACCAATCGTAGAACTAGTACCACTTAATCCTGCATTGATGGCTTTTATCTTGTCGTTTTGAAATCTTTCTTTCCATGCCTTGGTCGTCTTAGCCACGTAATTCTGTACGGTGTTCACCTTATAACCTTCTGTGATGGAACCACCTATGTATGCAATCTTTGTTTCTTTATTATTCTGCATCTTCTCGATGACTTGTTTCATTCGATGATTATTACCAACGCTAAGTAAAGAACGTTTCACTTCCTCACTGGCAGAAATTTTTGCAAGATTTTCCTCCGTTCCCTCAATAGCAGAAACACTCGGAGTCAGAAGGTTTCCCTCTATCTCCGAGTGGTCTGTCTTACTACAGGAAACAAAGGTCACAGAACAAAGAACAACGCTTGACATTACTACAAATTTGCATACATGTCTCATTGTCAATTTTCTCATCAACGTCTCCTTTATGTACTTTTATTCTTACTACTTTTTACTTGTTTTCTTTTTTACTTTTTACTTTTTACTGTTTTACTTTTTACTGTTTTACTTTTTACTTATGTACGTTTGAACTTTCCTTAACTTAGCCAAACATTGCCCAAAACCTTGCCTAGTTTGATAAAATCAGCCGTAGTCTTGCCTATTATAATCCCTCATGGCTTTAATATCTAAGCGCCTATGACTCGTTTGTGATGTTTCTTAAGGTTCATAACTTTGCTTTAGAGAATAAAAACTGACTGTCTGACGAGCGAAGCTCGGAGTTTAAGTTTTTATTCTCTGTCTTTTGCAAAGTTTTGAACCTTTAGAAACATCCAAAGGAGGAATCGAAGCTTAGATACTAAAGTTATGAAGATTATAATCCAAAACTTATCACTGATTTTATCAAACTTCAAAGCCCTATCTGCAAAGTTTTCTCTCTTATGCTAATTCCATTAATGCTTTGGTTAAGGATTGTAATTTATTAGTAGCATCTTCAAAGCTAGTTCCCTTCACACCGATGTAGAACTTGATCTTTGGTTCTGTACCAGATGGTCTTACAC
>JAEYWQ010000356.1 GCA_023428885.1 Bacillota bacterium | reverse complement strand
TCTCTGAAAGTTGATTGGCAGCCAGGATATCTAAGTCCTTTTTTATCAGTTCGGCTCGATATAATTCTGTTGTAGCAAAATATTTCAGCCCTTGATGGCTTGCATGCTGATTGAGAGCTTCTTCGATTGCTTGGTACATTGCATGTAAATTATAAATATATTCAATATATCCTTCTTTACTTGCTTTGCCTTCAAATAGTCGTTTGATAAAGCCACTTTTTTCAGAAGCTTGATGTAATGCCTTGGTGTTATCTCTTATTTTTGCTGTAAAGTCCATAATTTTTCACCTCATACTATTTTTTAATCACATTTGTTTACTATCAGTATTATACTTAATCGGTTAAACATTATTCTAATATACTAATTTTTTTTGTATAGAGACATGCATCATCAATTGACAATATGTAGCTGTTTTTTGTGCTGGTGAATGGATAATCAACCAGTGACTAGAAGAACTGTGATTCAAAACGACAACAGTAAATTACTGTGTTATATTAGTAGATGTAATTGAATTGATATTGTATTATTTTGATGAGTGAGATAAAATGTAGGAAAATATTGTGATTTATGTGGAAAAAATATGCCGTTAAAAATATAAAGGAAGAGTAGGTAGAGGCTGATATAGAAACAGAATTTATGGCATTTAGGGACGATATATCAAGAGTGTATGTACGAGATAAGAAACTGGTGGGATAGAATTAAGTGAGGGATGTTAAATGAGGGAAGAAAAGATAAGGGATGAAGAACTATCTGAATTAAGGAGCGGATTTGAAACAGCATATATCAATAGTAGACATGCATCGAATCTTGCGTACAAACCGCAATTTGTATCAAATAATCACAAAGAAGGAAAGAAAGTTCTGTCTTCTATTGAGGATGAGTTGTTAGCATGTGATCAATTTCAAATTAGTGTTGCATTTATTACAATGAGCGGGATTACACCTCTCTTGCAAACATTTAAAGAGCTTGAACAAAGAGGGATTCCTGGTGAAATTCTTACAACGAATTACTTGGATTTTAGTGAACCCAAAGCTCTAGAAAAGCTCAATGAATTGACTAATATTACACTAAAAATGTACGATGTAAATGCAGCTGATGAAGGATTTCATACAAAAGGATATATTTTCAAGAAAGAGGAGATTTATCGAATCATTATAGGAAGCTCTAATATTACCAGTTCAGCACTGACGAGTAATCGGGAATGGAATACAAAGGTGGTTTCTACAGAACAAGGTGAAATTGCAAAAGATATTGTTGCTGAGTTTGAAGAGTTATGGAATTCTAAGAATACATTAGAGTTTTATGACTTTTACGAGAACTATAAAGAACGCTATAAAATCATCAAAAAGCAAAGAAACATTGCGAAACAAGATGAGGTTACATCCATTGAAAAATACCGTCTACAACCTAATACCATGCAGGTTGGATTTATCACAAATCTGAAAAAGATACTCTCAAAAGGTGAAGAACGTGCGCTTTTAATATCTGCTACAGGAACTGGAAAGACGTATGCTTCAGCATTTGCAATGAGAGAACTTGGGTTTAAACGAGTGTTATTTCTTGTCCATCGTGGACAACTGGCAAGACAAACAAAGAAGTCATATAGCAAGGTATTTGATCAGTCTGTTTCTATGGGATTAGTGGGAGCAGGTTATCAAGAGTATGAGAAAGACTATGTATTTGCCACGATTCAAACCTTGAATCGTGATGATCATTTACGGCGATATGCACCATCAGATTTTGATTGTATTATCCTGGATGAAGCGCATCATAGTTCTGCAGATACGTATCAGAAAGTAATGAATTATTTTAAACCTAAATTGTGGTTGGGAATGACTGCAACACCGGATAAGCGTGATGATGGTGAAGCGGGTAGAAATATATATGAGATTTTTAACTATCAGATTGCATATGAAATACGATTACAACAAGCAATGGAAGAGAATTTGTTGTGTCCATTTCATTACTTTGGGATTAGTGATGTCTCCTTGATAGATGAGCAAGAGATTAAGGCTAGAAGATTATCTGAAACAGATTTTAACTTATTAACAGGAGAGCAACGTGTTAATCATATTTTGAAACAAGCTAATTATTATGGGTATAGTGGAGATCGGGTGAAAGGGCTCATTTTCTGTAGCCGTATTGATGAGTCGGAGGAATTATCTGCGAAATTCAATAAATTAGGATATCGAACAATTGCATTAAATGGAAGTGCGTCTGAGGAGGAAAGAACGAAAGCATTTGAGAGATTAGCTATGAATGAAGGAGATGTTTCCGATGGCATGACTCCTTTAGATTATATTTTTTCGGTAGAAATACTAAATGAAGGTGTTGATATAGTTGAAGTGAATCAGGTTATTATGTTACGTCCAACAGAATCCCCTATTGTTTTTATTCAACAGTTAGGGCGTGGTCTTCGTAAAGCAGATGGTAAAGAGTATGTGGTTATTCTCGACTTCATTGGCAATTATAATAATAACTTCATGATTCCAATTGCATTGTCTGGAGATCGAACTTATAATGCGGACACCATTAGAAAGTATGTTATTAGTGGAAACAATACAATTCCGGGTGAATCAACGGTACATTTTGATGAGATTGCCAAAGACAAAATTTTTGCGTCAATTGATAGAATCAAGGGAATGAAAGCGATTATTAGAGAGAGCTATGTTACATTGAAAAATCGTCTTGGAAGAGTGCCATATTTGCTTGATTTTTATGAAAATGGTGAGGTCGATCCGCTAGTAATAATACGAGAGTATAAGACATATCAAGCCTTTTTGGAATCAACGGAAAAAGACTTATATATTGGAAAAATATCAGAGCAAGATCTTATAATACTTGAGTATTTATCGAAAACGATTCTCTCTGGAATAAGACCATATGAACTAGAAATCTTAAAAAAGCTTATTGATACTGGTGTCTTTGAAGTTTCTTTAATGAAACAGGAGCTGAAAGAAAAATATGGTTATGAAATAGATGTAGAATCCTTCGATAATGCAGTGGATGTCTTACAAGGTCATTTTGTTAGCAAGGAAGAGGAACTTAGGAAGTATTGTCATATGGATATCTTTGAATATGATAACAATAGAACGTTTCGAAGAATGCAAGCATTTGCAGTTCGCCTTCAACACTTAGAATTCTATAAACAAGTGAATGATATCATAGAGGTAGGACTACGACGTTATCAAGAAAAATATGCACCAGGTCAATCTAAAGATATGTCATTTGTTATCTATGAAAAGTATTCCAGGCGAGATGTAAGTTTATTAATGAATTGTGGGAAAGACCTGTCTTCAACAATGTATGGAATGAAGAGAATCGGAGATGATGTTTTTCTATTCGTAACATATCACAAGGAAGAAGCTTCTGATGATGAGAAGAATTATGTAGAAGGAAAACCAGATTATGCGGATGTGTTTGAAGACAATATGATCTTTCGATGGGACTCGCAGATCGGAAGAGGCATAGATAGTTCCTATGTTGCGGATGTGGTAAAAGCGCATAGAAAGCACTTATTAGTGAAAAAGAGTGATGCGGAAAGCAATTTTTATTACATGGGTCAGTTTGACATTATTGAAGTGACACCAGCTAGAAAAAACGACAACAATGGAAGGGAACGTGATATCACTAAATTTCGGACAAAAATGAGGCAACCGGTGAGAGATGATTTATTGCGTTATCTACAGAGCAAAATAGAATAAGCAGGAGTTTATAACTGATGAAAACAATAAGAGTAGTAGCTGCGGTAATAAAAGCTACAAATGATAAAGAAGAATCAATTATCTTTGCGACACAAAGGGGATATGGGGATTTAAAAGGTGGTTGGGAGTTTCCAGGAGGTAAAATTGAAAAAAGTGAAACGGCACAGAATGCATTAATACGTGAAATCAAAGAAGAACTAGACACGGAAATTTCCGTAGGAGAATTGATTGATACGATAGAATATGATTATCCAACGTTTCATCTTTCTATGGATTGTTTTTGGTGTGAAGTAGTGTCAGGAGATTTAGTGCTGAAGGAACATGAAGCGGCAAAATGGCTTACTTATGATGAGTTGAATTCCGTGGAGTGGTTACCAGCAGATATTGAATTGATAGATAAGATAAAAAAGCAAATGTAGATAAATGTATGCGTGAAGTTGGACGCTGATGTGCATGAGCTTGTCATTTGCATCGTGAGAGATTTTCTATTCATTGGACAGAAATATTTTGTAGAAGGAATTGTAATGACAGAATGATGAATATACCGTGGCAAAGGAATAACGAAGAAGTAACAAAACGTGAAACGCTTGTTTATAAGTTTCTAAAGCAGGATCATGGAACATAATGTTTAACAACCTAAAAGTATCAAAATAGTTTGAAGGTGTAGGTGCAAAAATGAATGAGAAGAATACGCAGTGGGAAAAAATAGTTCTCAAGACTAGAAAAGAAGTTCAGGAAAACTTTATAGAAATTTATAGTTCACTTGACTTTGGAGCATATATATTGAAGCAGAAAACTATTTTGTTTCGTATATTTTTCGGACAACAGAAGAATTGAATATGGCTAATAATAAGGGACTATTAGTAGAGATAAACAATTATCATAAGATCTGCTTGTACAGTAATGGATATCCGAAGAATGCAATAAAAGACTGCACATTTGCTTCTCAGGAAGAATGTGAAAAGCTATATAATGGAAATTGGTATTATTATTACAAGTAATTAGTGACATCACTTAACTGTGATAAAGTTAATATTTAAAGTTTTTTTCTGTTTTCAGAGCATAGAAAAGTCCACTGAAAGCACATTTTATACTGTCTATAAATGTTTTGTTTTTCATGTTTAAAT
>JAEYWQ010000323.1 GCA_023428885.1 Bacillota bacterium | reverse complement strand
CGTAAGTACTTCCTTTGTATGATTTTGGTCCTGATACTTTATGGCATAATCTAGATTGGAATACATCCGAAAGGTGGATCCTAATACAATCTGAGAATAGGAGTACAACTCTTGCTTCTTCGCCTTTAACTGATTAAGTGTAAGCCCCATAAGCTCTGCGGTTATATTAAGTTCTTTCGTTGGTATATCAAGATTGCTTGATCCTACGGTATATACCTTTTGATTGATTTTATCTAGCTCAGAACCTACTTTAATAATGGAGTACTTCTTCCCATTTACAGACCCCTTGTAATACAAATCCACTTCTTCTCTTTGTTTACCAGTGGAATCTACATAATAAAATCTTGGAGTGATCTCGATCTTGGAGTTTCGATTTGCCATTTCATTTCCGTTTGTATATAGTAAGAAGCTGGTTTGGTATCCACTGGTTAATAGCCCTTTATTTGCATACTGTGGATGGGAACCGTTGATTAGAGGAAATGTATATCGGCTTAGCCTACTGCTTGGCACCCCATAAGAATCTAAGATTCCTGCACGATAATCATAAACCAGGTCTGCGTTATATTTATTATTAATAACACCGCTTGGTATCAGTTGCGTTGCATTTTTATCTAAATTTCGCTTTAGCAATAAATGATTTGAGCTTAAGAAAACACTCTCCCATAAAGGATAATCATTGACATTATACATAGTAAGCGCATAAAGTCTACCCGATACCTCCACTTGAAATGAGTTGCTCGCTACATAGTTTTGAATGCTTTCATTACTAAGTTGCTGTGTTTTATTAAGATCACTTTCCCCATTGTTCGCCACACTTCTAACTTCAATGGTATATTTACCTTCCTTCACCCACATCGGAAGATAATAACGTTGGTTCCTAGTCGGTAAGATCGTCCACACTCCAGGTTGAATTAGCTGATCATTGCTTGGATTGTTATCGTTACCGGTATCCTCATAGAACTCCACCGGGAACTTTACTTCATTTCTCAGCTTCCCATCCTTTGTTGCCACATAAGTTGAGTAGTCCCGATTATGGTATCCGCTTTTCCCACTATGATAACCTTGATTCGAGATATTTAAGATAAAATCGCTTGTCTGTGAATTTTCATCGATGATTAAAGGTATGCAGCTTAAGTCAGGGTTCACTAATTGCAAATAAGTTTTATTGTCCTGCACGATGTTAGGTTCACAGTATATCGGCGTATGTAGTTGGACTGAATTAACGCTGATTGGATAGGTGATTGTCGGTGGTAGTGAAGACTGAAAGCCTGTGATTCTCTGATAAGTAATCGTACCACTGGAAGTATAATTACCATTCGCAAGAGTCCTTTCTATCTGTTGACCTCCTTGATAGAGAATCTGGCTAGCAGTCTGCTTCGGACGAGTGATTGCACTTAAATTAATTCCTGCTGCTGCCTGATTTACCCAAGCTGAATCTAAGACTGTTTTTCCAGCAAAGATGAGGGAATCATTTCTAACTCGAATGCTACCAACCTGGGATGCTCCCTGGGACACTAAATCTTCCGATGGTATCTCAGTGACCGTCTCCGACGCTAAGGTTATGGTCCCACCTATATTATTTGGAGACAGGATATGATTTCCTTGCCCCTCATAATGCTCATAAGACAAGCTTGGAATAGAATAGCCCACTGGAGTCAGGGTAATAGTACTCCCAGGTAAGGTGGCATTCGTCAAGCTACCTTGCTGTACTTTATAATAATCAATGGAAACTATCTCCGTATATTGATAAGAGCGTGTTACCGAACCTGATTGTGTTACTGTTATTGCTTCTGTATCGGTTATATCAGACGGTCCATTATTGTTTTGGTTTGATTGTGTGGAATTGCTTTGACTAGAATTAGTCTGCGTTGCTTGGTTAGATATGTCTTCTTTCGATGATTTTTCTCGATAATAAGTTTTAGATACAGTAATAGGGTAAGTGATCTGACCTGTTTTTAGTTGATATTGAACATTAAGTAGATATTCCGCTGTTTGAATACTTCCATATAGATACTCTGTCGTAGGAATCCCAGTAATTGCATTAAATCCTGAGGTTTTAGAAGTATCCGTTTGAATCACACCTTTAGAATCAGCATCAAAATAGGAGATACTATTCTCCGTTACC
Organism: Bacillota bacterium; assembly: GCA_023428885.1. Taxonomy (GTDB): domain Bacteria; phylum Bacillota; class Clostridia; order Lachnospirales; family Lachnospiraceae; genus Lachnoclostridium. The sequence goes on along the minus strand of JAEYWQ010000323.1, from coordinate 1,006 downwards.
GTCGGTGTTACACTGATCGGAGGAGTTGGAGTTGTGGGACTTACGCTAGAATTGTCTTTATTTAATAATACATATAAGCTTGCATCACTCTTATATCCATGATAAGCACTTAAAGCGCCATTAGATAAGCTTGCAGCATTACTCATACCATTATTGTAAACATATTGGGCACTACTGTAGATATATTTTGTTCCTTTATATACTAGGCTACTTGCTGGTAATAAATTGGCTTGGGCTTTTTGTCCAAAGATAACAAGCTGATTGGATTCACCTTGAAATAAGGTTGTTGCATTAGTTCCTTTGGAGGCATAGTCTTTGGCATCGACATAGAGGACGTTGTAGGTGTAAGGAGTAAGTTTTATTTGGATTGGGTTATCGTAGTAAGATGCTAGGATTCTTTTAGTTTCTGGAGTCCAATTAGCACCAGTTAACTCATAAATAGCATTAACAACATCATTATATGTACTGTATACTTCATTACCTACACGTTTCGATGTCCTTCTATCAATAATTTCAAATACATTATGGAAGTATACAGTCACACCATTTGCAATCTTTAGATTTGCTTGCTGAGTTGATAATCCTTGACTCTTAAGTAAAGTTAATAAGGCTGTATTAACATCTGTATTCAATAATCGATAGGTATCTATCGTATAACTTTCATCCCAAAAATCCTTTGGTATGGTAGCATTTCCATCACCTTCTCTACGTTCAAGGTAAACGTGGTTTGAATTATTTAATACATTCTTACTAGTTGGTTCAAGAGATATATTGAACCCTACAGTATGATATGTATATCCAGATTTAGAGATTACATGCTTTCCAAAGAAATAAATTGTTCCATCTATTTCTATTTGTACAGTAAATAGCTTCTTTCCATCTTCACTAAAAACATATTGATATCCTCCCATTTCCCAATTATATTCATCTGCCTTAGCTATTAAAGGAACGAAAAAAAATAATGTTACTAACATTATGAAAATCACTTTTTTACTAACTATCCCCT
>JAEYWQ010000320.1 GCA_023428885.1 Bacillota bacterium | reverse complement strand
TCTATGAATCCCCATCCCCTTGTCTTGTGATGAGGCTACACGAACGATATCTTTATGCACCTGATCCGTAAATATCAAATCCTCATCCTTGCTTCCTATACTTTCGCAAAATAAGCGATAATTCTCAAATACCCTTTCTTCAAGGTCACCACGATTAAATCCAAGATTCATGGATTTGTAGATACCTTCACTTACACCACCAAGTTTGGTAGAGCTACCATGCCGAATAAAATCAAACTGTTCTAAGATTGGAAATGATATATATGGTGTCTCATTGCGATCTGAATAGGTTAAATTCGCATGTTGTGTTAATTTTTCTGTTTTCATATGTTATTACTCTCTTTCTGAGTTCTATGTGCTATCTACCATGCATCATATGCATTTGTAATTAATTCGATCATGTCACCTAAAAAAACAACAACGTCAAATCGACAAGGAGTTTCCTCCCTAAGTTTGTGTGAAATTAAATAGAATCTCGCACAACGGACGATTTTTCGTTGTTTTCTTACTGTAACTGCTTCCGCTGGGAATCCACATTCTTGATTCCAGCGAAATTTTACTTCAATGAACACCAGATAATCTCCATCTTTTGCAATAATATCGATTTCTCCTGCTCTTGTATAATAATTTCTCTCTAAAATGGTATATCCTTTATTTATCAGATAGTGGATTGCATCGGTTTCTTTAGAATTACCCACCACTCTTTTATTCATACTTATCCTAATTTCCCTTTCAGATGGTCCATACGATCCACGAATATTAGGACTTCAGCAACTACCTGATATAATTCTTCGGGAATATAATCTCCAATATCAAGTTTTGATAAAGTATTTGCCAGTTTATCGTCCTTATGGATAGGAATATCACTTTCTACCGCTTTTTTTATAATCTTCTCTGCCAGGAAGCCCTTTCCTGTTGCAATAATCTTAGGGGCTTCTTCATTCAGCTGATAAGATAAAGCTATTGCAGTTTTATTTGTTTGTAATGATTCATTTTTCTTATCGCTCATGATTTGCCCTCCTAAACAAGACTTCACACAGTTTAACCATAGTATATACTAGGTCAGCTGATCAACAATCTAGATAAAGTTCTTAATAAAAGTAGCTCGATGAATAGGTGAAGGTCCATGCTCTTTTAAGGCTTTGATGTGTTCAGCACTTCCATAACCTTTGTTGGAAACAAAGCCATAACCTGGAAATAGGCTGTCATACTTCACCATCAACCGATCCCGTTCCACCTTAGCTACAATACTGGCTGCAGCAATGGATACAGAAGATGCATCACCATGTATAATTGGAACCTGGAGATAGGATATCCCTGGAATTGTCACTGCATCATTTAGTAATATCTGAGGTTGTACATCTAACTTATGAATAGCTTTTCGCATTGCCTCATAAGTAGCCTGAAGAATGTTGATCTGATCAATCGTTTCATGGGATGAGCTCCCAATTCCTACCGCGATTGCCTTTTGCATAATTTCCTCGTACAGCTGCTCTCTCTTTTTTTCACTTACTTGCTTGGAATCATTTAAATATAAGATATCACAGTCTTTGGGTAAAATTACTGCACAGGCGATTACTGGTCCTGCCAAGGGGCCTCTGCCAACTTCATCAATTCCACAGATAAAATCGTATTCTGCGTATTTACGCTCATACTCCTTCATCTTTTCTAAACGTTGATGTTCAAGCTCTAGTTTTTCTAAACGTTTACGATATTTTTCCAGTATCTTTTGTATACTTCCTCGCTCATCAGCTTGATACTTTACTAGAATATCGGCGATTTCTTCTGACTTAGCAAGTTCTAATTCCTGTGTAATTTCTGCTATCTTCCTTGGCATATCAAACCTTCCTATCTTCCGCGCTTATTCGAACCTCTGCCAGCATTACTTGATTTACTTACCCCTTTACCGGAATGTGATCCGCTTGTATTTTTGGAACTTCTTGTATTTCCAACAGATTTTGAAGACCGAGCAACATTAGAGTTATCCGTTGCTTTTGTTGTCTTTTTAAAGTGATCCTCTGAAGCACCATCTGATTTTTTACGATTTGCCTTAGAATCAGACTTGAATTTCTTGGTTGATTCACCTGACTTTGTTCGTATCACACCAGTTCTATTCTGACGAGTCTTTTCCCGTTCTTCACGCTTCTTAGCAGCAAGTTCTTTGGCTTCTGCCTTCTTTTCTGCAGCACGCTTGATTGGTTTCTTCTCTTCTTGGCTTCGTTGGTATTCTTCCTCTTTTATCATTGCTGGCGTTTCAAGTGTAATTCTACCTATTTTACCATTTCTAAAATCGTCAATGATAAAGACAGCAGCTTTGTTTAAATCAAACTCACCACCCTTTAATAGGCAGCCTCTCTTTTTTGCAATGCGTTCTAAGGTGATAACCGCATCCTCATCTTCTTCGATCTCGTATTTTTTCGCTAAAAGCCCTGGATATGATTTTAATAAATATTTACAAAGTTCATAAGCAAGATCGGTAGGAACTAAGATGTCATCATTAATTGAACCTATAAAGGCAATTCTCATACCAACTCTTTGATCTTCAAATTTAGGCCATAGAATACCTGGAGTATCCAGTAATTCAACTTCCTTGTTTAGGCGAATCCATTGTTTGCCCTTTGTAACACCTGGCTTATTTCCAGTCTTTGCACTTGCTTTTCCAACAAAACTATTGATAAAGGTTGATTTACCAACGTTTGGAATACCAACAATCATGGCACGAATTGGACGATTCATAATTCCACGTGCACGATCACGCTCCATCTTTTCTTTACAAGCACGCTGGATTACTTCATGTACGCTTTTTACACCGCTACCGGCTTTTGAGTTAACGTTGGCTACAAACCAACCCTTATTCTCATAATAAGCTCTCCATTGGTCAGAAACCGATGGGTCTGCTAAATCATATTTGTTCATCAGAATAATTCTAGATTTATTCTTGGCAATCCTGTCGATATCAGGATTCTTACTACTATATGGAATTCTTGCATCTACTAACTCTATAACAACATCGATTAATGCAACATCCTCCTGCATCTGTCTTCTTGCTTTAGACATATGCCCTGGATACCATTGAAAATGCATTCATTTACCTCTCTTTCTCTTACGCATGCTAATATTGATAAAATCAATATTACTCTGCAATGGTGGCCTCAGCTTCCGGCTTCACTTTGTCATACTTGTTGATCTTGTTGACAAAATCAAATGGACTCAAACGTATCCATGCTTTTCCAATAATATCATCAAGAACTACATTGCCTATATTTGCAAATCTTGAGTCTTCACTATTATTACGATTATCTCCAAGCACAAAAAACTCGTTCTCATCTAACACAATCTCATCATTTGCGAGACCGCCGATTTGAATAGGATCAACAACCATAGGTTCTTCTAATACTTCACCATTGATGTAGATATTACCCTCTTTGATTAAAACCGTTTCTCCTGGCAACCCAATCACACGCTTGACATTATAATAATTATGTTCATCTCCGCTTTGCTTAAACACAATGACATCATATCGTTTCGGATCATGGAATACATAAGCAAGCTTATTAATGATAATTTTATCATCTTCTTGTAGTGTAACCTCCATAGACTTACCAAGTACAGTTGTCTTCTCAAGTGCAAAATTAATAATTGTATAGGCCAATAAAATCACAGCGCCAATTTCAAGAAGCCAGAAGGCGATCTTAAATATGGTTTTGCGATGACGTGCTCTCTTCTTATCCCGATCAAAATCAAATTTCATATTATCCTCTTTTTCCGATTGAATAATTAAGATTTTCAATCTTACCACATGCCAACATATAATCGTTGGTAAAAAACTATATGTTCAATTCTTTTCTTATTATAACTGATTTTTGTAAAACAGAAAAGAGTATAAACTTAAAAAGAAGGTAACTTACGCTACCTTCCTTAAGAGTTCATAATTATTTAACTAATTCTTTAACCTTAGCAGCCTTACCAACTCTCTTACGTAAGTAAGTTAATTTAGCTCTTCTTACTTTACCACGTCTTACAACTTCAATCTTCTCTACGATTGGGCTGTGTAATGGCCAAGTTTTTTCTACGCCAACGCCGTTAGAACTCTTTCTAACTGTAAAAGTTTCTCTAGCTCCACCGTTCTGTCTCTTCATAACTACGCCTTCGAAAAGCTGAATTCTTTCACGGTTACCTTCCTTAACTTTAGCGTATACTTTAACGGTATCACCAACGTTAAATTGGGAAATTTCTGCTTTTAACTGTGCATCTTCGATGCTCTTAATAATTTGATTCATTTGTGACCTCCTTAATATTAGATGTTCTTACTACTTCCTTTTGTTAGTACAGAGGAACATCCTGTCTCACAATTTGCTATTATAACATAATATCACATTATGTGCAAGTAATTTTCAACATATACGATAAGATAAATAATAAATCCTTACGGATGAATACTCCCCAATCAAACCTTAGCATCTTTCTTTGCTGGGTTATCAATTAATTTACCATTAGCTTCATACCTAGAACCATGACAAGGACAATCCCAAGTATGCTCAACTTTATTCCAATGCAGAGCACAGCCAAGATGAGTACAACGCCTCCGTTTTGGAGTCAGTAGTCCAACGCTAGATTCAAACAGATTGATAAACAATTGTGGTCTTATGATGCTTCTACTTGGGTTAAATACGCTTGCATAGATATTCTCCTTACCCTGGACCATATCAGATAAAATCATGGCCGCTACCATAGAAGAGGTCATACCCCATTTGTTAAAGCCTGTTGCCACATAGATATTAGGTGTGTGTTTGGAGTATTTTCCAATATATGGTACTCCATCTAAAGTCATGCAATCTTGTGTAGCCCAAGAATAGACTTCTTTTACATCTTTATAATAACGATTCGTAAAATCTCTAAGTTCTGCATATCCGCCACCGAGTTTTCCTGTTCGATGATCTCCACCACCAAGGATGAGATAATCCTTATAGGTTCGAAAGCTCATACCTGACTTAGCTTCATCCACGTACATTCCATCTAATACCAGTGTTTTATCAAGAGCCAAGGTATAGGAACGATGTTGATACATCTTGATAAAATAGCTTCCATGGG
>JAEYWQ010000314.1 GCA_023428885.1 Bacillota bacterium | reverse complement strand
GTATCAAAGGAATGGATACAAATGATATCAAGTCCTACACTGACTACACTGTCTTGGGTTTGATAAATGAAAGTTATTTTTCGTTTTATGTGTACATACATGAGGAAAAGTTAAGAGGACAGGGTTGTTGCTATAATATTTCTGTTCTCTTAAACTGTCCCTCTGGCAGGCAAGGAGAACAGGTCTCAGGCACTTCATGTCAAAAAGAAGACTATCGCTTAACGATATTCCAATCGTTAGTGCGATAGCCTTTTTATTCTAAAATATTATTATCTAATAGAGCTTTCTTTTATTTTCCCAACTGTTCTAATGCGGCTCCAACAAAGCCTAAGAATAGTGGGTGAGGACGGTTTGGACGGGATTTAAATTCTGGATGGGCCTGGGTAGCAATAAACCATGGATGATTTGGAAGTTCCATCATCTCTACAATTCTACCATCTGGGCTTAAACCTGAAAGTTTAACACCACTTCGAATAAAGTCTTCACGATAATAATTGTTTACTTCATAACGATGACGATGACGTTCGTGAATCACTTCTTCTTTATATAAACTATAGGCTTTACTAGTTTTATCTAGGATACATGGGTAAGAACCTAACCGTAGGGTACCACCAATATCTTCGATACCATCCTGTTCTGGCATAAGGTGAATTACAGGATGAGTCGTCTCAGGAGATAATTCAACACTATGTGCATCCGAAAATCCTAGAACGTTTCTAGCATATTCTACGATTGCTAGCTGCATACCCAAACATAAACCTAAGAATGGAATCTTGTGTTCACGGGCGTAGCGAATAGCAAGAATTTTACCTTCAATACCACGATCTCCAAAACCGCCAGGAACCAGGATACCACTTACATCACCTAATAATTCATCTACAGTTTCTAGTGTCACTGATTCGGATGGAACCCACTTGATTTTAATGGAAGCATTATGTGCAACTGCTCCATGTTTTAGAGATTCCACCACGCTTATGTAAGCGTCATGAAGCTGAGTGTATTTACCAACTAATGCAACCGTTACGTCACGTGTTGGATTTTTAAGAGACTTAACCATTTCCTCCCAATCCTTTAAATCAGGAGCTGGACAATCTAATTTTAAACATTCACAGGCAACATCTGCAAGGTGTTCATTTTCCATCATCAGTGGTACTTCATAGAGTGAGGTTTCAGCGTCAAGATTTTGTAGTACATGATGAGGGGGTACATTACAAAATAGAGCAATCTTTTCGCGAATACCTGCTTCTAATGGATGCTCTGTACGGCACATAATAATATCTGGTTGAATACCCATTCCCTGAAGATCCTTTACGCTTGCCTGGGTAGGCTTTGTCTTCATCTCTCCAGAAGCTTTTAGATATGGAATTAGGGTTACATGAATTAACATTGCATTCTCTCTTCCCACATCATGCTGGAATTGACGAATTGACTCTAAGAATGGCTGGCTTTCGATATCACCTACGGTACCACCCACCTCAATGATTGCAATATGAGTATCAGAACAGCCATCATTACGGTAAAAACGTGACTTGATTTCATTGGTGATATGAGGAATTACCTGAACGGTTCCTCCTCCGAAATCTCCACGACGTTCTTTTGATAGTACGGTCCAGTAAATCTTTCCTGTGGTAACATTGGATTGTTTTGTTAGACTTTCATCAATAAATCGTTCATAGTGTCCCAAGTCAAGATCGGTTTCAGCTCCATCGTCAGTTACAAATACCTCTCCATGTTGGATTGGGTTCATTGTTCCTGGATCGATGTTGATATATGGATCAAATTTTTGCATGGTTACATGATAACCTCTCGCTTTTAATAATCGTCCAAGAGAAGCTGCGGTGATTCCCTTACCGAGGCCCGATACAACACCTCCAGTTACAAACACATATTTTACGCCCATTGATATTATCCTCCTAAAATAAAAACAAAAAAAGCATTTAAAATCACTTAACTGCCTATTTTTGGGGGCAGTTTTAGTAGGGTCTCTACCAGATTTTAAACGCTAACGCCTTTGCTAGTGTATTAAAAAAACAAATTATATTATACTACTAAAAAAAGAAAAAATCCAGTACAAAATGAAATTATGTCGAAATAGTACTTGCTATTTAATTAAAAATTTAGATTCAGAAGTAATAATACACAAAAAATTCAGAAGTAATTGCTTGATTTATAATTTAAGTATTATTATAATTAGTGTAACTATTCAGTAGCTTCAAATAATTGGCATTCTTCATGCTCACTTGGGGCTTCTGGAAGGTTATAATTTAATTGACTATGATAGCGTTATTTTATAGCTTACCAATGGTAGATTAAACTAGGGAGGATCCTATGGATAATAGAAATGATAATAATAATGACAAGAAAAAGTCAGGACCTGGTAAGAAAGGCTGGATATTTAGCCTAATTGCTGCATTAGTTATGGTTTTACTCTTTTCTTATATGTCGAAACAACTCGAAGCAAGTAAAACGAAGTATATCTCATTTAATGAATTTGAGAAGATGTACCAAGATGACTTGGTAAGTAAAGCTAGATTCGATTATGTAAATTCTAGAATTTTGATTTATACGAAGGCTTATGAATTGAATCCTAGTAGTGAAAAGATATATTACACAGGTATTTTACATGATATTGATATCAGCCAGTCATTAAAAGATAAAGGTGTTATAGTTGAAGCCATAGTTGAAGACAAGAGTTCAACAATATTCGATACGATTTTAGCGTATGTTCTACCTTTTGTGTTAGTTTATGGTGTTATGTGGTTTTTATTCCGTATGATATCAAAAAACAGTGGTGGAATGATGGGTGTTGGTAAGAGCAATGCCAAGGTTTATGTTGAAAAAGAGACTGGAGTAACCTTTCGAGATGTAGCAGGCCAGGAAGAAGCTAAGGAATCCTTAAAAGAATTAGTAGACTTCCTTCACAATCCTGGAAAGTATACCAGAATTGGAGCGAAATTACCAAAGGGTGCGCTTCTGGTAGGACCTCCTGGTACAGGTAAAACATTACTTGCAAAGGCTGTTGCAGGGGAAGCGAAGGTTCCATTCTTTTCTCTGTCAGGTTCTGATTTCGTAGAAATGTTTGTTGGTGTTGGTGCTTCTCGTGTGCGTGACTTATTCAAGCAGGCGCAGAATCAGGCTCCATGTATTGTGTTTATCGATGAAATCGATGCGATCGGTAAGAGCAGAGATAGTCATTTTGGCAGTGGTGGAAATGACGAGAGAGAGCAAACTTTGAATCAGTTGTTGTCTGAGATGGATGGGTTTGATACCTCCAAAGGTATTGTTATCTTGGCGGCAACCAATCGTCCAGAAGTTCTGGATAAAGCCCTTCTTCGTCCAGGCCGTTTTGACCGACGTATCATTGTAGATAAACCAGATTTAAAAGGAAGAGTGGATATTCTTCGAGTTCATGCTAAGAATGTATTAATGCATGATTCGGTTGATTTAGAAGCCATTGCCATGGCAACCAGTGGTGCAGTAGGATCTGATCTGGCGAATATGATCAATGAAGCTGCGATCTTAGCAGTTAAAGAGGGTCGAACCGTTGTAACACAGGATGATTTGTTTGAATCAGTAGAAGTAGTAATAGCAGGTAAAGAGAAGAAAGATCGTATCCTTGGATCAGAAGAAAAGAAGATAGTTGCATATCATGAGGTAGGGCACGCGCTTGTTACCGCTCTCGAGAAGAAGGCTGAGCCAGTTCAAAAGATTACAATCGTCCCAAGAACTATGGGATCTTTAGGATATGTAATGCAGGTACCAGAAGAAGAGAAATACTTAATGAGCAAGGATGAATTGATTGCCCGTATTGTAACCTTATATGGTGGCCGTGCTGCAGAGGAACTTGTGTTCAACTCTATTACAACAGGAGCATCGAATGATATTGAGAAAGCCACTCAGCTAGCCAGGGCTATGGTAACACAGTATGGTATGTCTGATCGCTTTGGTTTGATAGGCTTAGAATCTGTTGAAAACCGATACTTAGATGGTAGACCTGTATTAAACTGTGGAGACGCAACAGTAGCTCAGGTTGATGATGAAGTAATGAGTATTTTAAAGAGCTGTTATGATCGGGCAAAACAATTACTTGAGGGTAATCGTCCAGCACTTGATCGAATTGCTGCTTTCCTTACAGAGAAAGAAACAATTACAGGGAAAGAGTTTATGGATCTATTAAAGAACGTTCAGGAATCAGAGACTTCTGAAGAGAATGAACAAGCAAATACTCCGGTGTTGGAAGAAGATAAAGTAACAGAATAAAGTAATAGAATAAAGTAATAGAATAAATTAGATAAAGATAGAGATAACAATAGAGGGAGTTGCTTAAGGAGCGCAGATGTGCAGGCAACTCCTTTTGTGGTGAAAGGAGGAGAACTGGTGTTTGACTTAGAAGAAGAGCTAAAGAAGTTACCCGCAAAACCAGGGGTTTATATTATGCACGATAGCAAGGATGCGATTATCTATGTTGGAAAGGCTATTAGTCTTAAAAATCGTGTCCGTCAATACTTTCAAAGCAGCCGTAATTTAACGACGAAGATTCAACAGATGGTGAGTCATATTGATCACTTTGAATATATTATTGTAGATTCTGAGATGGAAGCATTAGTCTTAGAATGTAACTTAATCAAGGAACATCGTCCGAAGTACAACACCATGCTTAAGGACGATAAGGGATATCCTTATATCAAGGTTACAGTTCAAGAAGCATACCCTAGAGTTATGATGGCCAGGCTTCAAAAGAAAGACAAAGCCAAGTACTTTGGACCTTATACCAGTGCAGGAGCTGTGAAAGATATCCTTGATTTGTTACGAAAGATCTATTGCATCCGTACCTGTAATCGTAACCTTCCTAAGGACATCGGTGCAGAACGTCCATGTCTTTATTATCATATCAAACAGTGTAAGGCACCTTGCCAAGGATATATTAGTGAAGAGGACTATCGTAAATCAATCGATCAGGTAATCGAGTTTTTAAACGGTAATTATGCTCTAATTACCAAGGATCTACAGGCTAAGATGCTAAAAGCATCGGAAAATTTAGAGTTTGAAGAGGCAGCAGAATATCGAGATTTATTACAAAGTGTAGAGAAGCTGTCACAGGTTCAGAAGGCTTCGGATACTGATAGCGTGGATCGTGATATTATTGCGTTTGCTAGTACTGGAGATGAAGCGGTTGCTCAGGTATTCTTTATTCGTGATGGAAAAATGTTAGGTCGTGAACACTATCATATTACAGGTGTTGCAAACGAAACAAGAAGCTC
>JAEYWQ010000312.1 GCA_023428885.1 Bacillota bacterium | reverse complement strand
ATCTTGGCATGACCATCAACGGCTGTCTGGCAGGCCTTGTAGGTATTACTGGTAGCTGTGCTTATGTAAGTGTTACAACTTCAATTATCATTGGTGCGATAGCAGGTATTATCGTTGTGTTCTCCGTACTCTTCTTTGACCGTATAAAGATTGATGACCCTGTCGGCGCTACCTCCGTGCATCTTGTCTGTGGTATTTTCGGTACAATCTGCATAGGACTTTTCGCTGAGGAAGGTGTAACCAGCCTTTCTACAGTCAACGGCTTATTCTACGGTGGCGGTCTGTCATTGCTCGGAGTAGAACTTATCGGTATTCTTGCCGTTGGTGCATTTGTGTTTGGCTTGTCTATTCTGGTGTGGTTTGTTATTAAGAAGACGATGGGTATCCGTGTTAGTCTTAAGGAGGAAATCCAGGGTCTTGATATAGGTGAACATGGAAACTTCGCTTACCCTGATTTCTCCATCATATCTCCTATTATAGATTCAGACAACGGGAATAGAGATTCATCAATTATTAACCCAATAGAATTAACAGAGGAGGGTACGGTATCACCGGAAAAAGCAATCCCAGTGGTCAATCGTGCGCGCCCTGGAGCAAAAATGACAAAAATCACCATTATCACGAACCAGGATAAATTTACACAACTTCAAGCCGCTCTTGATGAAATCGGAATAACAGGTCTGACAATCGTAAATGTCCTTGGATATGGCATGCAGAAAGGTCACCCAGAGTACTACCGCGGTGCACCAGTAAAAACTCGTCTCCTTCCAAAGGTTCAAATCGATATCGTGGTTTGCAAGATACCAACTGAAACAGTGGTAAACACAGTAAAGAAGGCACTGTACACAGGCAACGTGGGTGATGGCAAAATATTTATATACGATGTTGAAAATGTCATAAAAATCAGAACTAGCGAAGAAGGGTACGACGCCCTACAGGATGAGGAATAAAAAATCAAAATAGTCCTCAGCAAAAGCAAAGTTCTACCTGAGAAATAATATACAATAAATGATGCAGAAGGGAGCATAGTAGACACCTCACTATGTTCCCTTCTTTTTCTTTACTCTCTAATTCAAGTCTTTAATAGTTACAACCCTTCTCCTAATCAAACCATTAGTCAGTATACATTCATCGTCATTCACCCCAATTAATAATACTTGTTTTTATTATTCATCTTCTAAGTTCTTGCTTAGCTAACGCTCTCATGGGGAAGGCTATTCTTCTGCACTAAACAGGTGCAATGATTTCTACGTCCATGGAATATATCAAAGAAATAGCCATGTAGTAAAAAATACCTCGGTATTAGATATCACGTCACAAAAAAACACATCTCAGCCATGAGAATTGTTATTGAAATGTGATTATTTTATTCAGCTTTTCAACTTCTGATGGTATCTTCTTTATGATATATTCAATAAATTCTCTATTAACATTCAATGCTTCCATCATTTTATTAGTATATATAAATGTAGTATTATTTCCCAATAGTCTTTCATAGTAATTGGTACTTATGGAATCTGCCAAATGAATGATTCTTACCTCATCCATATTCCTATCAGCCAACAATGGCGTATGATGAAATGCAACTATATCTGAAATCTCATCTGGTAAGCCCCATTCTGTACATATCCACCTTCCAATCTCTGCGTGCGTTATTCCATTCAAAACAATTTTTTCTGCTACAATTTGATGCATTCCTTTTAATTGCATTTCATTAATTTTATCCAAATAATCAGGTAAACAAATATCTAATACTGTAACTCCGATATCATGTATTAACCCATATGTAAACATTTTATCTTTATTAGATAATTTAGTTTCAGTAGCAATCATATAGGAAGCCATCGATGTTGCTAAGCAATGCTTCCAATACTTCTTATTATCAAAAAGCTTTGTTCTTCCATGCCTATCTGGTATAAGTAACCTTGTAACATATGCAATTATGATGAGAGCAGCATTTTTAGCACCCAGATAATTAATAGCCTCTTTTATTGTTCTTATCTCTCGGTTTAATTTCGAATCGTAGTTCAATTCCTGTATTAGAACCGTCCCTAGCTGAGGAAAACGTGAGAAGTACTCAACACATTGGTCCATATTATAATCACTGGGTTCTGAAAACATTTTAATTATTGTGCCAAAGTCTAACGGTATTTTGGGCAATTCTTCTGAATCTTTAATCATTTTTATTATGTTATGTTGATCCAATAAATCCCTCCCCAGTATTTTCGTAATAGCCATATTGTTAATTAATAATAGAACGTACTGTCGATTATATTTATCATTATATACCACTTTTTTTTACTAATCAAACATAAAATACATATCTATACAGTAAAAACGCACTCATCAGAAAATGAAATGAGTGCGTCAATTCATTACCAAATCAATTTCTATTTACCTTACATAGCGGACAGGACGTCTTTACACGGCTCGGAGGCTCTTTATTGATAGCATCCATGGGAACTTGTCCATGGCCTTTTGAAAGAACTTACTTTGCTTCATTCATCTTATCAAGAATCTCTTTTATTCTACTTTCACTGTTTACATCCGTTAGAACGGTAAGATAATCTCCTTCTTTCACAATTGTATCGCCTTTGGGAATAATGCTTCTATCACCTTGTTTCACCCCAACCAGTAAGGACTTACCAGGCCATTTTATGCTCTTTACCTGTTGATTAGCAAATTCTGAATCTTGTTTCACAATAAACTCAACTACAATTTTTTTACTGCTTTCTTTTATATCTTCTTCATTTTCACTTAAAAGCAAATTTTCTAAAAGTGCTTCATAAATTGGTGGACTCTTCAGTAGATCAGCTACAACATAAGCAATCACAGCAACAACTGTTAACGGAAGAATATGAGTAAATGAGCCTGTCATTTCCATTATGAGAACAATACCTGTTATAGGTGCCCTAACGATTGCTGTAAAGAAACCAGCCATGGCAAGTATAATAAAATTATTGTATAGGTCCTGATCTACGCTCAAATAATTTATAGATATTCCAGCAAAAACAGCTCCTATCGTCGCACCTAAAATAATTAAAGGAAAAAAAATTCCCCCCGGTGCTCCTGAGCCAAAACTTACCATCGAAAAAATAAGTTTTATCGTAAAAATCATAAGCAAAAACATAATTCCATTTTTTAGTGTCAATTCTTCTACTATCCTATGTCCTCCACCTAAAACAATAGGAAATACAAGACCTAACACTCCAGCAGCTACAAACGGGATAATAATTTTAGTTTTTACATTAAGAAATATAAGTTTACTATATAATTTCTTTGCTTTTAATAGTACATAATTATAAAGCGCTCCCATTCCTCCAAGCAAAATCCCCAGAAAAATGAGCAACCAGTATTGCTTTAATGGAATTACTTTCAAAATTTCAAAATGAAAAATTGGTGACATTCCAAATACCTCTTTTGAAACGAAATCAGCTGCAACCGCTGCAGACATTAAGGATAGTAATATTACTGGCGAAAAGTACTTAAATATTTCTTCCAAGGCAAATACAACGCCTGCCAATGGTGCGTTAAAAGCTGCTGCTAACCCGGCACTTGCTCCACTTGCCATAAGTGTTTTTCTTTCTAATCGCCCTTTTCCAATCTTTTTTCCCAATCCCTCTGCTACACAGGCCCCAAGTTGAATGGATGGCCCCTCTCTCCCCAGAGAAAGACCTCCTCCGATGCATATTGTACCTCCCACAAACTTACAGCACAATGTATGTATCCACGACTTTCTTTTTCTAAAATAACCTCTCATGATACCCTCTAGTTGAGGTATCCCACTTCCAGAAATCATCTTATCCTTTGAAACTAGATATCCAGCAAAATACCCTGCTAAACACAATATTATGACTGCAATAGGAAGGATCTTAAGATTGTTTCTCAAAAAGTCATACATGTTAAAAGAAAATTGCTCTGCCTGGTTCAAAGTTATCCTATAAAGAACTACAACTCCTCCCACAGCACCCCCAACAAGTAAGCTCTTTAAAACAATTAAAATATTTTGATAATAATTTTCTGTTAGTACCTTATAGTTGTTTTTCATATTTTTCACTCCAAATAAACATGTGATGCTTCCATGATACGACCGGAAATAATATTTTATTGGATTTCTCCCAAACAATGAAAGAAGTTCAACAAACACCATCGAATAGTATACCACAATAAACAATATCCGTTAATCCCTTTTTATATACAAATTATAGCACTAAAATATAATAAAACCGACCAGTTATTTTCTAGTCGACATAAGGAGTAAATAATCAAAGGCCGAGCAAATTCAAATGCCCTGCCTTCAAAATACTTACTTTTAGTTATCCTTACTCTTACAAGATCAAACCTGATTTTTGCAACAGCTTTCTGAGTTTTTGTGGAGTCATCAAAGGAGGAGAATAGTTTGTTCATTTCACTATCACTCAATTCAATCTCTAGCCCTGTGATCTTCATTGCTCTTGCTATCATACACATAGCCTGTTCAGGGGTATTATAATCCTTAGGCTTATACTGTCCGTTTCGCTTACCGACAATAATGCCATTCTCATAAGTGATTGACACTGCATCGTAATACCAGCTATCTTTACTTACAGCACTAAAGTAATCCCTTCCCCTACCTGTACGCATCAGACCAAGTGCACTTACCATGTTTA